>JAQVWR010000009.1 GCA_028709605.1 Proteiniphilum sp. | reverse complement strand
ACCGGCACAACACGATAAAAACTCTACTTCTAATTTACATAAATTCTGAAAGCGGGGGCTTGTGAAAGTCCCCGTCTTTATTACTCCACCATCCCAATATCGCGCAGCCACGAGAGCACCCTGAAGGACCACTCATTCACCGTGTGGCCGGTGTTACGAAGCCCGTAGCCATGCCCTCCGGAATGAATACCCGGAATACCTATTAACAAATTCATTTTATACGACGGCAATGAGGCAAAAACGGTTGGTTGGTGTTATCTTTGCACATCGTAAAGGAAAGGAGCGTAGACGGATGATTGTTGCAACACCCTTTTGGCGAAGTCTTAGAAATTATAGAAAAACAAATGGAACAAAAACAGTATTTACTGGGGATGACCCTCAAGGAGATCACCGAGGCCGTGAAGGGGCTGAACCTTCCCAAATTTACCGCCAGGCAAATCGCCGATTGGGTCTACCTCAAGCGGGTGAAAAACATTGACGAGATGACCAACATCTCGCTCAAAAACAGGAATATCCTGGCTGAAAGGTTCGAAGTTGGCCGGTCGGAACCGCTCGACATCCAATCATCGGCCGACGGTACCCGCAAGATGCTGTTCAGAACAGCAAGCGGCAAGTTCATCGAAACGGTCGCCATCCCCGAGGATAACCGTCTCACCATCTGCGTCTCTACACAGGTGGGCTGCCGCATGAACTGCGACTTCTGCATGACCGGCAAGCAGGGGTTCCACGATAACCTCACCGCCACAGAGATCCTCAACCAGATTTACTCGCTACCCGGCTCAGAGACGATCACCAATCTGGTCTTCATGGGAATGGGCGAACCACTGGATAACTACAACAACGTAATGAAAGCATCGGAACTATTGATGGCCGACTACGGCCTGGCATGGAGCCCCAAGCGGATCACCCTCTCCACCATCGGCCTCCTGTCCAACCTGAAACGGTTCCTCAACGAGAGTAAATGTCATTTGGCTATCAGCCTCCACAACCCTATCCACGAAGAGCGTCTGGCCATCATGCCGATCGAAAAATCTGCTCCGGCAACCTCTGTCATTGAACTGCTGCGCGACTATGACTGGAGCCATCAGCGCCGCCTCTCGTTCGAGTATATCATGTTCGACGGAGTCAACGACACCTTGCTCTACGCCCGTGAGCTGACCAAGCTGCTGGCCGGCCTCGATTGTCGCATCAACCTGATCCGCTTCCACGTGATCCCGATGAGCAACCTGCGCCCCTCTACGGAACAGAACATGATCAAATTTCGCGACTTCCTTACCGCCAAAGGATTCATCTGCACCATCCGCGCTTCACGGGGAGAGGATATCTTCGCCGCATGCGGTATGCTCTCCACCAAAACGATTAGCGATTAGCGATCAGCAGTCAGCTGTCAGCTCTTTTTGGAACAAGCTTTGGAACTTCAGCGGTTAGCTTTCAGCCCCTGAACCCTAAACTTTTATCACAAATTAAACCCGCTACATTTCATTTCCACACAAATAGTTGTATATTTGTTTGGTGAATATGCAAAAGTGTTACCCATAAAACAGATAATCAAATGAAACATGCAGCTATTTTCCTGAGTTTGATCACTTCATTGATGCTCCTTTTCTCATGCAACGGAGGAGGAAGCTTTATGAACGCATCGGGATCCACCAACGAGGTGCTCGTGGTGATGGATGATTCGGTATGGGAGGGAAAGGCAGGTAGAGCCCTCTTCGACGTCCTCAACTCCAACGTAAAAGGGTTGCCTCAGCCGGAACCCAATTTCAAGATTCTGCAGATCACCCCGGAGAACTTCACCCGCACCATCCGGATGGCGCGCAACGTGATCATCCCCGACATCTCACATCTCTATAGCAGCTCGAAGTTTACCGCGGAACTCGACAAATATGCCATGGGCCAGGTGATCATGACCATCCAGGCACCCGACACCGCCACCTTTGCCGGCTTTGTCAGTGAAAACAAGGGAAGCATCGTCGACTATTTTATCACCAAAGAGCTGGAACGCAACAGCAAATTTCTGAAAAGCCAGATCTCCGACCCGCTGTCGCGTGCCCAACAGGTCTTCGGAATCAATATCCATCTTCCCAAGGGACTGACCAGCGTCACCGAACATCCCGACTTCTATTGGGCTACCAACAATGCCGCCCAGAGTCGCAAGGATATCGTGATCTATCAGTTCCCTTACACCACAGAAACCGTCTTCGAACGAGATTCACTGATCGCCATCCGCAACCGCACGCTGGGGCAATACATCAAGGGCTCATTCGATTCAGAGATGACAACTGCCATGGTCTATCCGCCCGATTACCGCCGCATTGAGGTGGACGGCATCTTCCGTGCCGAGCTGAGAGGCTTATGGGAGATGACCTCCGACATGATGGGAGGGCCCTTTGTCATGCAGGCTTTCGTGAATGACAACACCGGCATGGTGGTAGTCGTGGAGACATTCATCTATGCACCGGAAACCACTAAACGGAACCTGATGCGCAACCTGGAGGCAACCCTCTACACCATCAGTCTCCCACAATATGAAGGGGTGGAGATTGTATCGTAATATTGTAAAAAGTTCGTTTAAACATACATACATGTCAGATCTATTGAAAGTAGGCATCACACATGGTGATGTCAATGGTATAGGATATGAAATCCTGTTGAAAACATTCTCCGACGCACGGATCCTTGAACTGTGTCAGCCGGTGATCTATGGTTCCTCCAAATCAGCTTCTTATCACCGTAAAGCTTTCGAAGGCGAAGCGGTCAATTTCCATATTATCTCCCGTGCGGAAGAGGCGCAGGAAGGGAAGGTAAACCTGGTCAACTGCGTCAAAGAGGAGATCCGGATAGAATTGGGAACGCCCAGTGCCGAAGCAGGCGAATCAGCATATATTGCGCTCGACCATGCTACAAATGACCTTGCAGAGGGGAAGATTGACCTGCTGGTAACCCTTCCCATCAACAAGGATACCATTCAGAATGACCAGTTCCATTTTCCCGGTCATACCGAGTTCCTGGAGAAGCGCTTTGCCAATAACGGAGAAAAGGCAATGATGATCCTGGCCTCCGAGAGCATGCGCGTAGCACTGGCCACCACCCATCTGCCGCTGTCGGAGGTGGCTTCAAAGCTCTCCAAAGAACGAATAGTGGAACAACTGAAATCACTCGACTACACCCTGAAACGCGATTTTCGAATCGACCTGCCCCGCATCGCCGTGCTGGGGCTCAACCCACATGCGGGTGAAAACGGGTTACTGGGTAAAGAAGAGAAGGAGATCATCACTCCCGCCGTGAAGGAGGCACAGGATCAGTGGGTCCTGTGCACAGGCCCTTTCCCTGCCGACGGCTTTTTCGGATCGGGACGTTTTAAAGAGTTCGATGCCATCCTGGCCATGTACCACGACCAGGGACTGATTCCCTTCAAAGCCCTCTCCATGCATGCAGGTGTCAACTTCACCGCGGGTCTCCCCATCGTGCGCACCTCTCCCGATCATGGCACCGCCTACGACATCGCCGGCAAGAACCAAGCCTCGGAAGAATCATTCCGTCAGGCAATCTATATGGCCATCGATATCTACCGAAACCGGCAGCGCTACGACGAAGCAGAGAAAAACCCTCTGAAAAAGATGTTCTTCGACCGCGGCAGAGATGATGAGAAGCTGGATCTGACAAAAGAAGAAGAGGAATAATCCTGTTTTACCGGGGATTCCCCTTTATCGCTTCATAATATTTTAGCGATCTGCCTTTCCAGCTTCACCAGATCGTTGGCGAAATTGCGAATACCCTCGGCCAGTTTTTCGGTCGCCATTGCATCCTCATTCATCATCCAGCGGAAGGTCTTTTCATCTACCGATATTTTTGTGATATCCATCATTACAGCTGCCTTGGCATCCAGTTTGCGGGTCACTGTACCTTCGGTCTGTTCCAGCTCCTTCAACAGTTTGGGAGAGATGGTGAGCAGGTCACATCCTGCCAGTTCGCATATCTCATCGATATTTCGGAAACTGGCACCCATCACCTGTGTAGGATAACCGAACTTCTTGTAGTAGTTGAAAATTTGGGTTACCGATCGTACGCCCGGGTCTTCTGTTGCCGCTATCTCCGATACCCCCCGCTCTTTTTTGTGCCAGTCCATGATCCTTCCTACAAAAGGAGAGATCAATCGCACACCCGCTTCAGCACAGGCAATCGCCTGCACCGGCGAAAAAAGCAAGGTCAGATTACAGCGAATACCCTCTTTTTCAATGATCTCTGCTGCTTTAATACCCTCCCACGTAGAGGCAACCTTTATCAGAATACGATCACGTGAGATACCGGCGCCTTCATAAAGCGTGACCAACTCACGAGCTTTATTCACGGTCGCTTCGGTATCGAACGACAGACGGGCATCCACCTCGGTAGAAACGCGGCCGGGGACGATCTTCAGGATCTCCAGCCCGAAATTTACCGCCAGTTTATCAGCAGCCCTGCTTAGTTGAACCATTTGATCGGACGATGCCTGCTTGGCATAAAAAATAGCATCTTCCACCAAACTGTGGTACTTTTCATCCTGCGAAGCTGCAAAGATCAGCGACGGGTTGGTGGTAGCATCGACAGGCTTGTATGCTTCAATAGATGCAAAATCCCCCGTGTCGGCCACCACCTGGGTCAGATTTTTCAATTGCTCGAGCCGGTTCATAACTGTTTTGTTTTAGAGGTTATTTAAGGATACACATCAAAGATAAAAATCAATTTTCGAATTACAAAACCTCCCTGGCAGATAATTATTTACGAACAATGAAGCAATGCAAGAAAATGAATGACAAAAAAAAGAGACGTTGGGTAAACCATTGCCTCTTTCTTATATTACAGTACAAAAAAATCAGTTGTTTTCCGGCCGTAGCTGGCGTACTACAGCGCCGGTCTGCCACATCTCGCTTTCACGAAGAGCTTTCAGCTCCTCTTCCAGCTTTGCGCGATAATCGGGCTGCGAATTGGAGTCGATGGAGCGCTGTGCCTCATTGCCGCAGGCAACCTCCTTATACAACTTCTCAAACACCGGTTTGGTGGCATCGTGGAAAGGGCCCATCCAGTCCAATGCACCGCGCTGTGCGGTGGTGGAGCAATTGGCATACATCCAGTCCATTCCCTTCTCGGCAAAGAGGGGCATCAACGACTGTGTCAGCTCCTCCACCGTTTCATTGAATGCTTCTGAGGGGGTATGTCCGTTTTCACGCAACACCTCATATTGTGCAAGCAGCAAGCCCTGGATGGCACCCATCAGCGTGCCCCGCTCACCGGTCAGATCGGAATAAACCTCCCGCTTAAAATCGGTTTCGAACAGGTAACCCGATCCTACGCCAATGCCCAGTGACACCACCCGGTCATAGGCCTTTCCGGTGGCATCCTGGAAGATGGCATAGCTCGAGTTGAGCCCGCGCCCCTCGAGGAACATCCTGCGAAGGCTGGTGCCCGACCCTTTCGGTGCCACCATGATCACATCCACGTCAGCAGGCGGCACAATGCCGGTACGTTCTTTATAGGTGATTCCAAAACCGTGGGAGAAGTAGAGCGCCTTACCGGGTGTGAGATGCTTCTTCACCACGGGCCAAAGGGTGATCTGTGCCGCGTCGGAGAGCAAATACTGGATGATGCTGCCTCGTTTACATGCTTCCTCGATTTCGAAGAGTGTCTCACCCGGCACCCAACCATCGGCCACCGCCTTGTCCCACGACTTGCTGTTCTTACGCTGGCCCACGATCACGTTAAAACCATTGTCACGCAAGTTGAGCGACTGCCCCGGCCCCTGCACGCCGTAACCGATCACAGCGATCGTCTCATCTTTCATCACCTTCTGAGCCTTGCTCAAGGGAAACTCTTCGCGGGTAACTACGTTCTCTGCTACCCCGCCAAAATTCATTTTTGCCATAATTACTTATCTCTGTTTTATACCTTCTCAGCGCTCTTCTCTCAAGAGGGCGCCCGATTCGGCGAAATTAATATTTTGTTCTCTCTCTCGTTTCTCAAGCATGTCGCTTAGTCGCTCCACCTTCGATTTGGTGATGGCAATCCGCCCCGACCGCACAAACTGCAGCACGCCGATGCTCTCTGCCAGCTCATCGAAAAGCCCCTGCGTCTCCTCATAGTGACCCGCCTTGAGAAATACCACACAGTCCTTCGACACCTCCAGGATGCACACATTATACTTCCGCACCAGGTACTCAATGGAGCCGTGTTCCAGCACTTTCTCCGTGGATAATTTGTAGAGCGCCACCTCCTGATGCACCAGATCCTCGTCGGTGTTGTAATAAGCCTTCAGGATATCCACCCTTTTGTCGATCAGAGGGATCAGCTTCTGGATCATCTCCTCGCTGTCGGAGAAGGTGGTGATAGTGAACTTATGGATTCCCCTGATTGCCGAGGGCGACACCGACAGCGTCTCAATATTAAGCTGCCTGCGGGTAAAGATGGTGGTGATCTGGTTGAGTACCCCTACCGTGTTCTCCGAGAAAACGGTGATGGTATATAATGTCCTTTTTTCGCTCATTTTGTTGATTTGTCAAAGTAATTCTTAAACCCAGTATTTTTTCTAATCTGCTGACCGCTGATCGCTTAAGCGCAAACCGCTGGAAACAACATCAACCCCAGCCTCAGGAGCTGAGAGCTGACAGCTTACAATTTATACCCATTCCCCAGGATGATATCGGTCACGGAGCCTCCGGCAGGCACCATCGGGTAAACCATCCCCTTGGCCTCTACCACCACCTCCAGCAGATAGGCTCCCTTGTGTGCCAGCATCTCATCGATGGCTGCATCCAGCTCCTCCCGTTGGGTCACCTTCCGTCCACTGATGTGGTAGGCTTCGGCAATCTTGATAAAATCGGGGCTCTTCATATGTGTCTCCGAGTAGCGTTCATCGAAGAAGAGCTCCTGCCACTGGCGCACCATGCCCAGATAATGATTGTTCAGCAAGATGATCTTTACATCCACCCCATGCTCCATGATGGTACCAAACTCCTGGATAGTCATCTGCAGCCCGCCGTCGCCGACGAAGATGCAGACGGTACGGTCCGGTGCACCGTACTTGGCACCGATGCCGGCTGGAAGGCCGAACCCCATCGTGCCGAGGCCCCCAGAGGTAACCAGGCTACGCGAGCGGGTATATTTGAAATAGCGGGCACCCATCATCTGATGCTGTCCCACATCGGTCACACAAATTGCACGGTTGTGCGTCGCCTCGGTCACCTTGTTCACCACCTCGCCCATCTTGATTGCCCCGCTGTCAGGGAAAAGTTCCTGTCGGATCACACACTCATACTCCTTCTCCTCATACGGTTTGAACTCAGCCAGCCACTCCTGGTGTGACCGCTCCTCTAAGAGCTCGGTCACCCGCGGCAGTGTTTGCTTCACATCGCCCGGCACCTTCACCGTCGTCTGGACGTTCTTGCTAATCTCCGCCGGGTCAATGTCAAAATGAATAACCTTCGCCTGCTTGGCATAGGTTTTCAGATTACCCGTCACACGGTCGTCGAAGCGCATCCCGATGGCGATCAGCACATCACACTCATTGGTCTTGATGTTAGGCGCCACGTTGCCGTGCATTCCGAGCATGCCGCAGTTCAGCGGGTGGTCGGTAGGTACAGCCGACAGACCCAGGATGGTCGACGCAAAAGGGATCCCTGCCTTTTCGAGAAAGGCTCGCAGTTCCTCCTCTGCACGGCCGAGGATCACACCCTGTCCCACCAGTGCATAGGGTTTGCAGGCACTGTTGATCAGGTCGGCCGCCATCCGGATCTTTTGCTCATCGATATCGGGTAGCGGCTGATAACTCCTTAGGAAAGAGATCTTCCGGTAGTCGTAGAGGCATTTGTTGACCTGTGTATCCTTGGCGATGTCAAGCACTACCGGCCCGGGACGACCGCTCGAAGCGATATAAAACGCCCTGGATACCGCCCAGGCGATATCTTCCACGCGGCGGATCTGATAAGACCACTTGGTGATAGGCTGTGTGATACCGATCACGTCAGCCTCCTGAAACGCGTCGGAGCCCAGCAGGCTCGAGATCACCTGACCGGATATGACCACCAACGGAGTGCTGTCCATCATCGCATCAGTGATGCCGGTGATGGTATTGGTGGCACCGGGGCCCGAAGTGACCAGCGCCACCCCTACTTTATCCGACACGCGGGCATAGCCTTGTGCGGCGTGGATTGCACCCTGTTCATGACGTACCAATACATGCTTGATCCGCTCTCTGTAATCATACAATGAATCGAACACCGGCATGATGGCACCGCCCGGATAACCGAAGATCGTTTCTACCCCTTCTTCCAAGAGCGCGCGGATCAGGATCTCACTCCCTGTGATGGGTTCCGCCTCCGCAGAGGGAGAAACGATGACTGGTGATGGATTGACTTTGTTCATAGAACTTAAAACTTTAAATATTGACACCTATAATCTTAAACCTAAAACAATGCATCTGCTAATCGACAAAACCTTAAGGCCTACACAATCCGTACCGCCCCCTTATCGGCCGAGGAAACAAATGCGGCATAACTCCTCAGCGCCTTCGAGACAGTGCGCTCCCGCTGTGGCGTAAAGGCATCCGCCCCTTTTGACTCTTCCCTGCGACGCCGCTCCTGAAGCTCCTCGTCGCTGATCTTCACGTGAATGGAGCGGGCAGGGATATCGATCTCGATGATGTCACCCTCCTGCACCAGTCCGATGTTACCACCAGCAGCGGCCTCAGGTGAGATATGTCCGATGGAGAGACCCGACGTACCGCCGGAAAAGCGTCCGTCGGTGATCAGGGCGCACTGTTCGCCCAGCTTCTTCGACTTGATATAAGAAGTGGGATAAAGCATCTCCTGCATGCCGGGGCCTCCCTTGGGTCCCTCATAGAGGATCACCACCACGTCGCCGGCTACTACGTCGCCACGAAGGATCCCCTTCACTGCGTCATCCTGCGAGTGGTATACCTTTGCCCGTCCGGTAAACTTCCAGATGCGTTCATCCACCCCGGCCGTCTTCACCACACATCCATCTGCCGCAATATTGCCTCTCAGGATGGCCAATCCCCCATCTTTCGTGTAAGCATGCTCCACACTGCGGATACATCCCCCCTCACGATCGCTGTCTAGCGCGCTGAAGCAGGCATCCTGCGATGCCATCACCAGGTTATGGCGGTTCCCCGGCGCCGAGGAGTAGATCCGCAATGCCTCTGCATCGGGATGTGCCGCGGTGATGTCATATCTGCTGATTGCCTCGCCCAGGGTCATCCTGTCGACACGGCGCACCGAGGTGTTCACCAACCCCGCTTTGGCCAGCTCATTCAGGATTCCCATGATGCCACCGGCGCGATTCACATCCTGGATATGGTATTTCCTGGAGTTAGGCGCCACCTTGCAGATGCAGGGTACCCGCCGCGAGAGTGCATCGATGTCATCGAGGGTGAAATCGATCTCCCCCTCGTGGGCGATGGCCAGCGTATGGAGGATGGTATTGGTCGATCCTCCCATGGCGATGTCGAGCGTCATGGCGTTCAGGAACGACTCGCGACAGGCAATGTTGCGGGGCAGCACACTCTCGTCACCGTCGAAATAATATTTACAGGCGTTCTCTACGATCTGGTGCGCCGCATCTACAAAGAGTTGGCGGCGGTTCACGTGGGTAGCCAGCACGGTTCCGTTGCCCGGCAGCGCCAGGCCGATCGCCTCGTTGAGGCAGTTCATTGAGTTAGCGGTGAACATGCCGGAGCAAGAGCCACACGAGGGACAGGCCAGCTCTTCGAGCTGCGATATCCGCTCGTCGGGGATGTTCTCGTCGGCCGACTCGATCATGGCGTCGATCAGATCGATCTGCTGGTCGCCAATCTTGCCCGCCTCCATCGGTCCGCCCGAGACAAAAATAGTCGGAATATTGAGTCGCATGGCTGCCATCAGCATCCCCGGCGTGATCTTGTCGCAGTTGCTGATGCATACCAGCGCGTCGGCCTTGTGAGCGTTCACCATATACTCTACCGAGTCGGCGATCAGGTCGCGCGACGGCAGCGAGTAAAGCATGCCGTCATGCCCCATGGCGATGCCGTCGTCCACCGCGATGGTGTTGAACTCGGCAGCAAAGCAGCCCTGCTTCTCCACCTCATGTTTCACCAACTGTCCGATCTCATGGAGATGCACATGTCCCGGCACGAATTGAGTGAAGGAGTTGGCAATGGCGATGATGGGCTTGCCCATCTGCGCACGGGTCATCCCGTTGGCATGCCAGAGTGCCCGCGCGCCGGCCATGCGGCGTCCCTGCGTGCTGGTTATACTGCGCAGGGGCTCCTTCTTCCCTGCCGGCTCTGTTTGGTTATTTTCCCTGTTGCTCATTTTTGTTGAGATTGAAGAAGATTAAAATAGATTGATTGCTGACGTTTATATGTTAGTACTCTGAAAGCTGACTGCTGATAGCTGATCGCTTACCGCTCAATAAACTCTCTGATCCAGTTTCCAACTTCACGGGTGCTGTAAGCCTTTCCACCGTCGGCAATATCCTCGGTAACGATGCCCTTCTCAAGGCTCGCGTTTACCGCCTCACGAATCATCGCACCCTCCTCCATCAGTCCGAAGCCATACTCAAACATCAACGCAGCTGAGAGAATCATCGCCAACGGGTTAGCGATGTTCTTCCCTGTGGCCTGCGGATAGGAGCCGTGAATGGGTTCAAAAAGCGAGGTGTGCACCCCGATCGATGCCGAGGGAAGCAATCCCAGCGACCCGGTGATCACGGAAGCCTCATCAGTAAGGATGTCGCCGAACAGATTCTCCGTCACCAGTACGTCGAAACTCTTCGGCCACTGGATGATGCGCATGGCAGCGTTATCCACGAAGAGGTAATCAGTCTCGATGTCGGGGTACTGGGGAGCGATCTCTTGGGCGATCTGGCGCCAGAGACGGGAGGTAGCGATCACGTTGGCCTTATCCACCACCGTCAGCTTCTTGCGCCGTTGTCCGGCAAACTTATAGGCCAGGTGGAGGATCCGTTCCACCTCCTCACGGGTGTACAGGCAGGTGTCGAAGGCGGTGTTTCCGTCCTCGCTCCTGCCCTGCGGCCGTCCGAAATACAGGCCGCCGGTCAACTCCCGGATGCACATGAAGTCAGCCCCCTCCACCAGGTCCGCCCGCAAGGGCGACTTGTGGATCAACGAGGGGAAGGTCATCACGGGACGGATGTTGCCGTAGAGCCCCAGCTGCTTGCGCATGCGCAGCAGCCCCTGTTCGGGACGCACCTTCGCGTTGGGGTCATTGTCATATTTCGGGTCGCCGATGGCACCAAAGAGCACCGCATCGCTCTCCATGCAGAGGCGGTGTGTCTCCTCCGGGTAGGGGTCTCCCGTGGCATCGATGGCACATGCTCCCACGATCCCCTCCTTCAGCAACAATTTGTGTCCTTTCTTCGCGCACACGGCCCTGGTCACTGCCAGCGCCTGTTCCATAATCTCCGGGCCTATGCCATCGCCCGCCAGTACTGCTATCTTTAAATCCATATTTATATTCATCTCACGAATTGTTTATTATTTTTTCTCTACCCACCCCGTTTACCAAGCTGAAAGCTGACCGCTGACTGCTGACTGCTCTATAACCTACGGCAGCTGTAAATAACTCATATTCGGAATATTTCCGTTCTCAATCATATTAAGCATCTTCATTGTTGCCTTGATGGCTGCCACCGTCTGGTCGATATCCAGCGCACGTGTCTTGAACACTTTCCCGTCGAACTTCCAGGTGATCACCGTCTGCACATAAGCATTGGTCTTTCCCCCCGGCGGGATCACCACCTCGTAGTCAATCAGCTCCGGTGTCGGCTTGTTCAGTCGTCGGTAGATCTTGTACATTGCTTTTGAAAAAGCGTGGTACTGACCGTCACCGGCAGCCGACTCCTGATACACCTCTCCCTTGATTGAGAGTTTTACTGTGGCCGTAGGACGCAATCCGTCGGTCAGCGTGAGCGAGTAGTTCAGCATCTCAATATCCTTGTTTTCGAGGCCGTTCTTCAGTACGTCGGAGACAATGTAAGGCAGCTCGTCCAGGCTCACGATCTCCTTTTTGTCGCCCAGCGCAATGATGCGGTCAGTCACTTTGCGGGTCGACTCGTCATCGAGCTCGATGCCCAGTGCCTCCAGATTCTTGACGATATTCGATCTGCCTGCGTTCTTGCCCAGGGCATACTCGCGAAAGCGGCCAAACCGCTCCGGCATCAGGTCATTGTAGTAGAGTTCCTTCTTCTTATCGCCGTCGGCATGAACGCCTGCTACCTGTGTGAAGACATTGTCGCCGATGATGGGTCGGTTCTTCGGAATCCGTACGCCCGAGTAGGTCTCCACCACCTTACTCACGTTGTAGAGGTGCGACTCCTCCACCCCCGTCTCCAGTCCCATATGATCATGGATCAGGGCCACCACGCTGGTGAGCGGCGCATTGCCGGCACGTTCGCCCAAGCCGTTCACCGTCACATGCACCCCCTTGACTCCCGCCTTGATGGCGTTATAAACGTTGGCTACCGCCAGGTCATAGTCGTTGTGTGCATGAAAGTCGAAATGCAACGCCGGGTAACGATCGATCATCTCGCTGCAGAAGCGATAGGTCTGATCGGGGTTGAGCACACCCAGCGTATCGGGTAGCATAAAGCGGGTCACCGGTTCTTCCTGCAGTCCATCCATCATCCGAAACACATATTCTTTCGAGTCGCGCATCCCGTTGGACCAGTCCTCGAGGTAAAGGTTCACCGTCATGCCCTTCTCCATTGCGAGGGCAATAGTCTTCTTCACATCCGCCAGATGCTCCTCCGCCGTCTTGCGCAACTGCCAGGTACAGTGTTTCAGCGACCCCTTGCAGAGCAGGTTTACCACCCGGCAGCCGGCGTTGGCGATCCACTCCAGCGAGGGGCCGCCATCCACGAAGCCAAGCACCTCCAGCCGGTCCAGGTAGCCATGGGCAGTAGCCCACTGCACCATCTTCTGGACGGCACGAAACTCGCCCTCCGAGACACGAGCCGAGGCGATCTCCACGCGGTCCACCTTCAGCTCTTCCAGCAGGAGACTCACGATGCTCACCTTCTCCTGGGCCACGAACGAGACTCCGGAAGTCTGCTCCCCGTCGCGGAGCGTGGTATCCATGATCTCTATCCTTCTCATATCTTCCCCCCAAAATCTGTTAGTAGGCAAACGGACGTCGCTGTTCATATGTCTCAATCTTGTTTCTGTTGGAAAGGAGAAAATCGATGTCGTCGAGACCCTTCAGCAGACACTTCTTCTTGTAGGGGTTAATCTCGAACCGCTCACTGCTGCCGGTAACGTTGCTGGTGATGGTCTGCTCTTCCAGGTTGATTGTAACGGTAGCCTGTGGGTCGGCTTTCGATGCATCAAAGAGCCCGCTCAGAAAGCTTTCGCTCACCACTACCGGCAGGATGCCATTGTTGAGCGCATTGTTGCGGAAGATGTCGGCGAAGAAGCTCGACACCACCACCCTGAATCCGTATCCGGCGATGGCCCAGGCGGCATGCTCGCGGCTGCTGCCGCTGCCGAAGTTCTTGCCCGCCACCAGCACCTGTCCCTTGAAGGCGGGATTGTTCAGCACAAAGTCCGGCTTAGGATGGCCCTCCTTGTCGTACCGCCAGTCAGCGAAGAGGTTATCTCCGAATCCGTCGCAGGTGGTAGCCTTCAAAAAACGGGCCGGGATGATCTGGTCGGTGTCCACATTCTCGATCGGAAGGGGGACATATGTAGAGATGATTGTCTGAAATTTTTCCATTTTTACTTGCTGATTTTTTATTTCTGAAAGCTGAAAGCTGATCGCTGATAACTGACCGCTTTCTTATGGTTGTGTGATCTTACCATTCACTGCCGCGGCAGCCGCCACGAGGGGGCTTGCCAGTATTGTTCTGGCTCCCGGGCCCTGACGTCCTTCGAAGTTGCGGTTCGAGGTAGAGACAGCGTACATCCCGGCGGGGATCTTGTCATCGTTCATCGCCAGGCAGGCAGAGCATCCGGGCTGACGAAGGGCAAAGCCAGCCTCTTCCAGGATCCGGTCCAGTCCCTCCGCCTCGATCTGCTTGCGCACCTGCCAGCTGCCGGGCACCAGCCAGGCAGTCACATGGTCGGCTTTTTTCTTGCCCTTCACATAACCCGCAAAAACGCGGAAGTCCTCAATGCGTCCGTTGGTGCAGCTGCCCAGGAAGACGTAATCGATCAGCTTCCCCTCCAGCTTCTCACCCGGTTCAAAGCCCATATAGCGGAGCGACCGCTCAAAAGAGATCTTCCCCGCCTCATCGATATCGTCCAACTGCGGGATGGTGCCGTCGATCGGCATCCCCATGCCGGGGTTGGTGCCGTAGGTGATCATCGGCTTGATCTGCGACACGTCGAAGGTCACCTCCTTGTCGAAGAGCGCCCCCTCATCGGTGTGGAGCGTCTGCCAGTAAGCCATCGCCTCCTTCCACCGCTCACCTTTCGGCGCAAACTCACGGCCGCGGATGTAGTTGAAGGTGGTCTCATCGGGCGCCACCAGTCCGCCGCGGGCACCCATCTCTATGCTCAGGTTGCAGAGCGTCATCCGCTCCTCCATGGTGAGGTTGCGCACCGCCTCTCCGGCATACTCCACGAAATAACCCGTGGCACCGCCGGTGGTGAGCCGGGCGATCATGAAGAGCGCCATATCCTTGGCACCGACATGTTCGTTGAGCTTCCCTTCGAAGTTGATCCGCATGGTTTTGGGGCGTGTCTGCAGGATGCACTGTGAAGCCAGCACCATCTCCACCTCGCTGGTGCCGATGCCAAAGGCGATCGCCCCGAAGGCACCATGTGTAGAGGTGTGGCTATCGCCACAGACGATGGTCATCCCCGGCTGTGTATACCCGTTCTCAGGGCCGATCACATGAACGATCCCGTTCTTCGGGTTGTTGAGTCCGTAGTAGGTGAGATGAAAGTCGCGTGCGTTCCGAGCCAGTGTGTCCACCTGAAAGCGTGAGATCTGATCGCGGATGGGCTGATCCTGTCCCATCGTAGGGATGTTATGGTCGGCCGTGAGCGTAGTCTGCTCCGGACGAAACACCCGTAACCCGCGAGCTCTGAGGCCGGCAAACGCCTGGGGACTAGTCACCTCGTGACAGAGATGCCTGTCAATATACAACTGTGTGGGTCCATCCTCCACGGAAGTCACCACGTGCGCATCCCAGATTTTATCGAAAAGAGTCTTCATTTATCATTTATATGATTTGTTATTACTATTCTTGCTTACTGCTGAGCGCTGACTGCAGATTCCCTAACCGCTGCCCTTGCCAAGCGTCCACTTCCAAAGCTGACAGCTGACAGCTTTTTCACCCGAACTTATTCACTGCGTCGATGAACGCCTCCACTGAAGCCGCCACAATATCGGTGTTGGCCGAGAAACCGTAGTAGAGCACCCCGTTGTGTTCCACCTGCATATGAACCTTCCCTACATCGTCGCTGCCATGGTCGATGGCCTGGATCAGGAACTCCTGGATCTTAATCTTTCGCCTGATGATATTTTTCACCGCACGGATGGCTGCATCCACAGGTCCGTTGCCACTGGCCGTAGCCTCGAAACGCTCCCCGGAGATATTGAGGCAAATGCTGGCCACATCACGCACGCCGATGCCGCAAATCACCTGCAAGTACTCCACCTTGATGCGGTGCAGACGCGACTCCTTACCTACCAGCATCAGAATATCATCGTCGTTCACGTTCTTCTTTTTGTCGGCGAACTCAAGAAACTGCTGGTACACCTTGTCCAGCTCCTCCAACTCCAGCTTCACACCCAGCAGCGCGAGACGGTTCTTCAGCGCAGCGCGGCCACTGCGTGCCGTCAGCAGGATGGCATTGTCGTCGATGCCCACATCCCGTGGATTGATGATCTCATAGGTCTCCACGTTCTTCAGCACTCCGTCCTGGTGGATTCCCGAGGAGTGGGCGAAGGCATTGCGTCCCACAATCGCCTTGTTGGGCTGCACCGGCATGTTCATCAGGCTGGAAACCATACGGCTGGTGGAGTAGATATGCGGAGTGTTGATGTTCGTGTCGAAGCCGCGCTCTCCGTGACTCTTGAGTGCCATCACCACCTCCTCGAGAGAGGTGTTCCCGGCCCGCTCGCCGATGCCGTTGATGGTTACCTCCACTTGACGGGCACCGTTGATCACGCCCGAGAGGGTGTTGGCTGTGGCCATCCCCAGGTCCTGGTGACAGTGGGTAGAGAGGATCGCCTCCTTCATATCCACATGGTCGGACAGATATCTGATCTTTGCTCCGTAATCGTCCGGGAAGCAGTAGCCCGTGGTGTCGGGAATGTTCACCACGGTGGCTCCCGCGTTCACCACCGCCTGCACCACGCGGGCCAGGTATTCGTTGTCGGTGCGTCCGGCATCCTCGGCATAGAACTCCACATCATCGACAAAACGACGGGCATACTTCACTGCCTTCACCGCCCACTCAATGATTTCCTCGCGGTTGGAATTGAACTTATACTTGATATGACTGTCGGAGGTGCCAATGCCGGTATGGATTCTTTTCCTCTTAGCATATTTCAGCGACTCGGCCGCCACCTCGATATCCTTCTCCACGGCGCGGGTAAGAGCACAGATGGTAGGCCAGGTCACCGCCTTAGAGATCTCCACTACCGAATTGAAATCACCGGGACTGGATATCGGGAATCCCGCTTCGATCACATCCACGCCCAGCAGCTCCAGCGCCTGCGCGATCTGAATCTTCTCTATCGTATTGAGCTGACAGCCGGGAACCTGCTCTCCGTCTCTCAAAGTAGTATCAAATACATAAATGCGCTCCATGATTGCTCTTTTGTTTGTCGTATCCTAAAAAAAAACCTTTCTCACCGGGTGAGAAAGGTCATCTTATTTTTTATGTCTATATCAGTATGCGATATGATATGCCAGTCTCACCCTCCGAAGTTCTCCAGAAGTAGAATAGAAATGACTAGAATATCAATACTGCGAACCATACGATCGTTTCAGTTTTTTTGCTTAATGAATGCAAAGGAAATGCAAATATTTGAACCCGCAAAATATTTAGCGATTTATTTGCATAATAATTTACATTTTGACAAGCAGAAGTACTTTTTCCTTATCATTTATCACAAAAACAGTCATTATACCTCTCACTCAATCAGTTTCTTACCTCATCACTTCAATATCAGCCAATTAAAAAATGAATGCGTCAGAAAATACGCTTTTTGTTTCGTCAAAAAAACAAATTCAACACACAGAAGAGAGATCAATAAGGCTTACTATGGCAATTTTCTGCAAAACACATTCTTTTCATCATATTTCGATTATTTTTGCAGCATGTTTTACGAAAGAGAGGAGATCAGAAGAAAAATGGATGAAGCGGGGAGAAAGGGAATCCCTTTTCTCTTCGGGTTGCAGTTTGAGGGTGAGGAAGGGTTCTTTCTTCCCTATCCCCTGTCACAACAGGTAGTGCTCTTCGATATCGGGGGGCAGAGCAACGCCCCCGCACAGACAGAAGAGATCCCGCCGTTTCATTTCAAGGCGGAGCCGGAAGCATATCATATCTACCGCGAGCGCTTCGGTAAAGTGATGCAAGGGCTGAGCCGCGGCGACTCCTACCTCACCAACCTCACCATTAAAACACCCGTGCAGAGCTCCCTCACGCTACAGGATATTTTTCACTACAGCAGAGCCCGCTACCGGCTCTATATTCCCGGGAGACTGGTCTGCTTCTCCCCGGAGAGCTTCGTCACCATGAGCGGTGGCCGCATCGCCACCTTCCCGATGAAAGGCACCATTGACGCCTCCATACCCGGGGCACGGGAGATCATCCTGAGCGATCCGAAGGAGACGGCTGAGCAGAACACCATCGTCGACCTGCTGCGCAACGACCTGAGCCGCATTGCCAAGGAGGTGAGAGTGAACCGTTTCCGCTATGTGGAGAGACTGGAGACCAACCGCGGGAGCATCCTGCAGATAAGCTCCGAGATTGAAGGAACTCTTCCGCCCGATTACCGGGAACAACTGGGAACACTTTTTTTTGCGCTGCTGCCGGCAGGCTCCGTTTCCGGAGCACCCAAGGAAGCCACGCTCCGTCTGATCCGTGTTGCCGAAGAGGAGCCACGCGGATACTATACCGGCGTGGCGGGTTATTATGACGGCTGCACACTCAACACCTTTGTGCTGATCAGGCTGATCGAACAGCAGGGCAATAGCCTCTACTTCCGCAGCGGCGGCGGCATCACCGCCGCCAGTAACTGCCTTAGCGAGTACCGGGAGGCAATTCAGAAAGTATACCTGCCTTTTCAACCTTCGTAAGCCATGTTTCTGGAATCCATCTGTATTCTCAACGGCATACCGCAAAACCCGGAAGCACACCGCGAACGGATGTGCCTCACCGCCGCACACCACGGCTTCACCGTCCCGCTGCTGCCCCACCCCAGTGCGCTCCTGCCACCGCATCTTACCCATGGAAAAGTGAAGTGGCGCATCCTTTATGACAGTAAGATTGAATTGATGGAATTTCTCCCCTACCGACCCAAAGAGGTACGATCCCTCCGATTAGTGGAAGCCTCCCCCGATTATGCGTATAAATATGCCGACCGTACAGCGCTGGAAACGCTGCTCCAGCAAAAAGGCAACTGCGACGAGATCCTGATTGTCCGCGACGGGCAAATCACCGACACCTCCTACAGCAACGTGGTGCTGCAACAGAATGACCGATATTACACGCCCAGCAGCTTCCTCCTCAACGGCACCAAAAGACAACAGCTGTTGCGGGAAAGAAGAGTCTCCGAAAAAGAGATACGGGCAGAGGAGCTGCACCGCTACGACCGCATCCTGCTGATCAACGCCATGCTCGACATCGATGACGCCCAGTCAATTCCCATCAGCCATATTTACGGGTAATTCATTTCAATCAAAGGAACAAAAGGAACAACAGATTCGTTGCATTATCCCGTAAAAAAACGGTCCCCCCTTTACAGGAGCACCGTTCCATTCAATATATTTTCCGCTTCTAATTTCAGCTGAAAGCTGATAGCTGCTTACCCAAAATCGTCGAACATGATCATCTCGGGCGGCACACCCAGGTTATCGAGCATCCGCTGTACAGCGGATGCCATCGGACCGGGGCCACACATATAGTATTCGATATCTTCAGGCGCATCGTGATCCTTCAGATAGGTGTCGTAAATCACCTGGTGAACAAAACCCGGGGTGTACTTGACGCCGGCCGCATCGGCTGCCGGATCGGGACGGTCGAGTGCCAGATGGAATGAGAAGTTCGGGAACTCCCGCTCCAACTCGTAAAAATCTTCGAGGTAGAACGCTTCCACCAAGGCACGCGCCCCGTAGAAGAAAGACATCTTCCGGTCAGTGACCCTCAGCGTCTTGGTCATGTGCATGATCTGTGCACGCAGCGGAGCCATACCGGCCCCCCCGCCTACCCAAAGCATCTCACGCTTACTGTCGATGATGGGATGAAACTCCCCATAAGGCCCCGACATCATCACCTTGTCGCCAGGTTTCAAACTAAAGATATAAGAAGAGACAACCCCCGGATTCACATCCATCCAGGTACCTTTGGCACGGTCGAACGGGGGAGTAGCCACCCGCACGTTGAGCGTAATGATATTCCCTTCGGCGGGATAGTTGGCCATAGAGTAAGCACGGATCGTATCCTCCTCGCTCTTCGCCGTCAGATTCCACATCTTGAACTTATCCCAGTCGCCTTTATACTCTTCATCGATGATAAAGTCGGCATATCTGATCTCATCATATTGGGGAACACGTATCTGACTGTAGGATCCAGGCTTGAAATCGAGTTTCTCACCTTCGGGCAGCTTCACTACAAACTCCTTGATGAAGGAGGCCACATTGCGGTTCGAAACCACTTCGCACTCCCATTCCCTGATGCCGAACACCTCTTCGGGAACCATGATCTTCATATCCTCCTTCACCTTCACCTGGCAGCTCAGGCGCCAGTGATCCATCTGCTCGCGGCGAGAGAAATGCCCTTTCTCGGTAGGAAGAATCTCTCCTCCCCCCTCTAACACGCGACAACGACACTGGCCGCAGGTGCCTCCACCGCCACAGGCTGAAGAGAGATAGATATCCTGAGACTGAAGGGTGTTCAGCAGCGTGCTACCCATCGGTACTTCCAGCTCTTTCTCATCGTTTATGGTGATCTTCACGTTACCCGAGGGCATCAGCTTAGCCTTCGCGATGAGAATGACCAATACAAGGATCAGAATGACCAACAGGAATACGATCACACTCGCCCATATGGTCAGTCCGCCCGCGCTCAATAATACACTCATACTTACGTATTTAATTTAATTGTATACTCTGTTACTATCTGTTGTTGTTTAAATATTGATTCCGGAGAAACTCATGAAGCCAATAGCCATCAGCGCCGTCACAATAAAGGTGATGCCCAGTCCCTTCAGCGGCTTGGGCACGTGCGAGTATTCCAGCTTCTCGCGGATGGCAGCCAGCCCCACGATGGCGAGCAGCCAGCCGATGCCGGAGCCGAAGCCGTAGGCGGTGGCCATGCCGATGTTGGCAAACTCACGTTGCTGCATGAAGAGCGATCCCCCCAGGATGGCGCAGTTCACGGCGATCAGCGGCAGGAAGATGCCGAGCGAGGCGTAGAGCGCGGGACTGAATTTCTCGATGATCATCTCCACCAGCTGTACGATAGAGGCGATGACGGCGATGAAGATAAGCAGACTGAAAACACTCAGGTCCACCCCGGTGAACTCATCGCCCAACCAGGTGAGCGCTCCCGACTTGAGCACGTGGTTCTCCAGCAGGAAGTTGACCGGCACCGTGATCACCAGTACGAAGGTGACGGCGATACCGAGTCCCAGGGCTGTCTTCACGTTCTTCGATACCGCCAGGAAGGAGCACATCCCCAGGAAGTATGCGAATACCATGTTGTCGACGAAGATCGACCGGACAATCAAACTAATTGCATCCATATATATAGTTTTTTTTGTTGTTCAGTTAATTGGTTTCTTCCTGCAAGTCCTTGTTGCGGGCCCGGTGTACCCAGATGATCACCGCCACCAGGATCAGTGCCATCGGTGCCAGCATCATCAGGCCGTTGTTCTCATAACCGGCGTCATACATACACTGGGGAATCACTTGGTGTCCCAGCAGCTTGCCAGAGCCCAACAGCTCACGGAAGAAACCAACCGTCACCAGAATCCATCCGTAACCCAGTCCGTTGCCGATGCCGTCGAGGAACGAAGGCCAGGGACCGTTTCCCAGGGCAAACGCCTCGAGACGTCCCATCAGGATACAGTTGGTCACGATGAGTCCCACAAATACCGACAACTGCTTGTTCACATCATAGGCGAAGGCTTTCAGCACCTCGCTGACGATGGTCACCAAGGCAGCCACCACCACCAGTTGCACGATGATACGGATACGGGTGGGGATGGTCTTGCGCAGCAGCGAGATGATCACGTTGCCAAAAGCCGTCACCAGCGTCACAGCTACAGCCATCACCAATGCGGGCTCCAGCTTAGAGGTCACCGCCAGCGCAGAGCAGATACCCAGCACCTGCACGATCACCGGATTATTCTTATTCAACGGTCCCAGTAAGGCCGCTTTTGTTTTCGCAGATAATGCCATAATTGATCTCTTTTATGTTTCACTGCCTTTAACGGGCAGCGTTCAGGTTCATCAAAAAATTACCGTATTTTCCCACACTGTTGAGCAGCATGGCGTCCACCCCCTTACTGGTGATCGTGCCGCCGGAGATCCCGTCCACATAGTCACGTCCGGCAGCCGTCTGTCCGGATTTGACCACCGCCACGGAACGGAAAGTACCCTCTTTGATCAGCTCCTTGCCGACAAACTGTCCCCTGAAGGAGGGGGTCACAATCTCTGCACCCAGCCCCGGGGTCTCGCCCTGGTGACCGAATTCAGCGCCGTAGATGGTACTCCCGTCGGCTTCCACGGACAGGTATCCCCATATGGGGCCCCAGAGTCCTGTTCCCTGCATCGGGATGATATACTTCACGGATCCCTCTACCACTGCCTCATAGACGGGCAGTCCCGCAGCCGTCTCATCATCGGGATCGGTGGAGAAGGCCGGATCATCGGGTGTAGTACCCTCACTGCCTTCCACCTTCTTTCCGTCGGGATTGATCAGATAGGCGTTTTGTACCAGCTCATCATACCTCTTCTGTGCTTCAGCTGCTGAGACATCCATTTTGAGCGAACGCAGGATCTGCTGCATCTTGTCGATATTCACGTTCGCGGTCTGCCGCCCGCTCAGGGCCTGATGGGTAAAAGCGAGTCCCAGTGCGACAATGATCACCATGATCGACGCATATAGGATAGTGTATCCACTGTTTTCTCTGTTCATATCTTATAAGTTATTCAATCGTGTTGCTATTATAAGTGAGTAGTTGTTCAATGATCAGGCAGCAAGCCGTTTCGCACGCCGCTTCATGTTGGCATCAATCACAAAGAAATCGATGAGCGGTGCAAAAGCGTTCATCAGCAGGATAGCCAGCATCATCCCCTCGGGATAACCAGGGTTGAAGACACGGATGGCTACCGCGATCAGCCCGATCAGGAAGCCAAAAATCCACTTACCCTTCTCCGTGCGGGCCGATGTCACCGGGTCGGTGGCCATAAAGACAGCACCAAAAGCGAACCCTCCCAGCAGGAAGTGATAGTAGAACGGCATCTCCATGATGGCATTCTGCGCAAAGGCATTGACCAGCAGTATACTCACTCCTCCTCCGATAAACACCGAGAGCATGGTCTTCCAGCTACCCACGCCGGTAGCAATCAGGATAAGCGCACCCAAAAGGATGGCAAAGGTAGAAACCTCACCCACCGACCCGGGGATAAATCCGAAGAACATATCACTGATTGACAGGGGATCGCCCGTGATGCCGTGGAAGGTGAACTCGCTGAAGCTGCCCGCCTCGGAAGTAGCAATCTGCCCCAGCGGGGTAGCCCCCGAGAAACCGTCGATCACCGTTCCCCGGCCCATGCCGAAGGTGTCTGCCGTGCGCACCCATACCTGGTCGCCCGACATCTTGGAGGGATAGGAGAAGAAGAGAAAAGCACGTGCGATCAGCGCCACGTTGAAAATATTGTATCCGGTGCCGCCGAACACTTCCTTGGCGAAGATCACCGAGAAAGCAGTGGCCACGGCCACCATCCAGAGCGGCGTGTCGATGGGTAGGATCATCGGGATCAGTATCCCCGAAACCAGGAACCCTTCGGCCACCTCTTCCTTTTTCATCTGTGCCACGGCAAACTCAATGCCGAGACCCACCACATACGATACCACGATCTGCGGCAGCATGGCAATCAGCCCGTAGAGAAAAGAGGTGAGCAGTGTCACCTCCCTGCCAATGGCCATATAGTGCTGCAGTCCCACGTTGTACATACCCACCAGCAGGGCAGGTAGCAGGGCCAGGATCACGATGCTCATCGTGCGCTTTGAGTCGCGCGCATCGTGAATATGTACACCCGTCTTCGAAGTGGTGTTGGGGACAAACAGGAAGGTCTCAAACGCATCGTATGTAGAAGAAAGCCAGTGCAGCCTTCCCCCCTCTTCGAAATTGGGCTTTATCTTATTGAGATAGTTTTTTAACGCTTTCAAAGTTCTATGTTTTAGTAGTTATTTTTTTTGTTACCCCTCTCTCCGTCACTCCATCTCCTTGCGGAGCAAGTCAAGACCGAGGCGGACAATATGCTGCAGCGCCAGCTTCGAGGTATCCACGAACTCACAGAGGGCGAAATCTTCGGGAGCCACCTCGTAGATGCCCAGCGCCTCCATCTTGTCGATGTTGAAAGCAATGATCGCCTTGATCAGCTGCTCGGGGTAGATATCCATGGGGAACACCTTGTCATATTCATTTGAAACGATGATGGCACGCGGACCGCCCAGCAGGCGCGCATCCATCCGGTAAGCCTTCTTCAGCGTGGGATAGGTGCAGCCGGCACTATAGCGCCTGGATGAGAGCGAGGCCCAGCCGAACGCTTCATGCACGTCATTTCCTTCGGGAATCACCGTCACCTGTGAGTGACCGGCACGCAGCACACCCTCGGCGTCGATCCTGCGACCGGTGAGCGGGTTGCCGCTGATATAGCGCAGGGGGATCCCTTCGGTCACGTTATTGAGGAAAAGCGACTTCAGCTCGGTGCCGATCACCATCTTCCAGTAGCCGGTCTGCTTCACCTCTGAACCGGTGAGAGCCACGGTGCGCGTCAAGTCGACGATTCCTTTGTTGAAGAGACGACCGATGATGGCCACATCCAATGCCGTGAGGGTCCACACCGTCTCGCCGCGGTTCACCGGCCTGAGGTGGTTGATCTGCACCCCCACATTCCCGGCCGGATGGGGGCCGTCGAACTCGGTAAGGACCACGTTCTTCGCCTCGCGCAACCCTTTGCAGGTGGTTTTCGGGCTGACAGAAAGATAGACCTTTCCGGCCGTAAGCTTCGCCAGTGCGTCGAAGCCGGCTTGAAGATCAGCCTCCTGCCCTTGCAGCACGAAATCATAATCGGGTGCCAGCGGCGCCGTGTCGAAGCCAGTGACAAAAATGTCGCGCGGTGCTTTGCCGGGTGCCGCCACCACATCGTAGGGGCGTTGTCCGATCAGGAACCAGATGCCAGCATCGAGAATCGACTGCTTCACCTCCTCACCCGAGAGGGCAGCAACATTCTTCCGCCCGTAATCTACATAGTCGGTGGTCTGGTCAGCCTTGATCTCGATATAGAGAATACGGCGTTTCTCCCCCCGCTCGATCGCAGTCACCACGCCGCTCACCGGAGAAGCAAAGAGCATCCCGGGATGGTTCTTCTCATAGAAAAGCGGAGCACCTGCTTTTACGGTATCCCCCGCCCTGACTGCTAACCTTGGCGTGATGCCCTGAAAATCATCCGGACAGATCCGCACCAACTCGCTTGTCACGGTACCCCGGAGTGTCTCTTCACACTCACCCAGCAACGGGATTCGTAAGCCTTTCTTAATAGTAATTCGATTAGCCATATATTGTTGTGTAATAAATAACCTGACTCTTGATCTTTTTGAGTAACCTATAATCAATCAAAAGGTTTTTAGTTAGCTATGCATAAACTCCGGAGCATCGCTCCGATTTGAGCGCAAAGTTACATCTTTTGAGATGAAAAAAGAAAGATTGAATGAGAAACAGGGACGTTTATTTCTCGGCCACGCCGGCCATCTCCGGGTCAATCATGATGCGTCCGCAATATTCGCACACAATGATCTTCTTCCCCAGTTTGATGTCCATCTGCTTCTGCGGCGGGATCTTGTTGAAGCAGCCACCGCAGGCGCCTCGCTGAATGGGTACAATACCCAGTCCGTTACGGGCATTCTTCCGGATACGCTTGAAGGCAGCCAGCAGTCGCGGCTCAATGGTGGTCTCCGTCTTCTTTGCCTTCTCCCGAATTCTCTCTTCCTGAGCTTTGGTTTCGGAGACAATGTCGTCAAGTTCCTTCTTCTTGTGCTCCAGGTCACCCGCCTTCTCTTTCAGCAGGTCGTTGGCGGCACTGATCTGCTCTTTGATCGAGGTAACCTGCAACCCGTATTCGCGGATGTGCTTCTCCGAAAGCTCGATCTCCAGCGTCTCAAACTCGATCTCCTTCGAAAGATGGTCATACTCCTTGCTGTTGCGTACATTATCCAGTTGCTTGGTATACTTCTCAATCTTTGTCTTACTGGTCTCGATCTTGCCTTTTTGCAGCTTCGTGTTCTCGTCCAGTTGCTTCAGCTCCAGCTCGAAGTTGTTGATACGGGTACCCAGCCCGGCGATCTCATCGTCCAGATCGGCTACCTCCAGAGGCAACTCCCCGCGCAGGGTCTTGATGCGATCGATCTCAGAGAGGTAAGATTGCAGTTTATACAGCGACTTCAGCTTCTCCTCAACGGATACTTCCTGTTCCACATTTTTTTTTCTTGTTGCCATAACGTAATGATTTTTGTATAATGTTTGATGTTGCTCAAATGAATCAATGGGTTCGTTTCAACCGGCGGTGAAACCAAACCCTGTAACGAAAAAATGCAGTAACCGCACGACCGGAGGATCGTTGCGTTACTACATTCACTGTAACTGCGGGAACAAGTCGGACCGCTTTCTTTTACAGGTACTTCACCGGATTCGAGTCGAAAGCCGATTTATGTAGGACAAAGGTAGGAAATTTTTTCGAAAGAAGATCGAAAAAAATCTCTTTTGTGCAGATCTCCGATTCATAATGACCTACCACGGCGAGCAGCAGTCGCCCCTCCACATCGTAGTAATCATTGTACTTCGCCTCTCCCGTCACGAAGGCGTCGGCACCGTAAGCCACCGCACGGGGAATCAGGAAGGCACCCGCCCCGCCGCAAATGGCCACATCCCGTATCTCCCGTCCCTGCAACTTCGTATGACTGATGGTGGGCAGGTTGAAGAGATCCTTCAACAGATAAAGGAACTCCTGCTCCGGCATCGGCTCGGGCAGCACGCCCACCACTCCGCTGCCATTCTGGGCCCACTCATTGACAATAGGATAGAAGTCGAACACCGGTTCTTCATACGGGTGTACCGCCAGAAGGGCACGCAGCACCTCTTCCTTTTTCATCACCGGCACCACCGTTTCAATGCGTACCTCCGGTTCAAAGTGAAGGGTCCCCTCCTCCCCCACGAAGGGATTTGTACCCGCACCGGGGCGAAAGGTTCCCTCTCCTGAGAGGTTATAGCTGCAGCAGTCGTAGTTGCCGATATGTCCGGCACCGGCATTGAAGAGCGCATTGCGCACACTGTCGGCATGTTGCACCGGGACAGTCGTAACAAACTTGAGGAGTGCATTCTCCCTGGGACTGAGGATCTTCACGTTCTGTAGCTCCAGCATCTCCGCCAACTTGTAGTTGACTCCTCCCCATGCATTGTCGAGACTGGTGTGGGCAGCATAGAGGGCAATGTCGTTGCGGATCGCCATGATCATGGAACGCTCCACATAGTTCTTCCCCGTGAGCGAACGGAAAGGGCGGAACGCCAGCGGATGGTGCGAGATGATCAGGTTGCATCCCAGGGCAATGGCCTCCTCCACCACATGCTCCGTTACGTCGATGGCCAGCAGCGCACCGGTGGCCTCCCTGCCGGGATCGCCGCACTGCAGGCCACTGTTGTCATACTCCTCCTGCAACGGCAGCGGCGCCAGCTGTTCAATGGTTTGGATGATCTCTTTTATGCGCATATCATTACCGGTTTAGTTGTCCATACAAATATAACGGAATTTTATATCTTTGCAGCATGATTCACCATACTTTACGCATATGAAGAAAATTACTTCCTGCCTGTTTTTGTGTCTGCTCACAACAGCAACTCTCACCGCACAGCGTACCCGCACGCCGTTCGTGACCACATTGTTCAAAGAAACACCGGTTCTGTTTAACCCCGGCGACTACCCCGACGGGGTGGTGCAAAAAGGGGATCTCCTCTACCTGGGCAACGGGCGCATCGTGCTGAAAAAAGTGACGGCTCCTCATTTTGAGAACTATACCACAGCAGAGATCACCCTTACGCTGGTCTCCCACGGCGATCCCTGGGACAAGTCGGGTTCCTGCTTCGTCATCCCCGCCTCCTCGGCCGTCAACATGATCGATGTAGCTGCCGGTCGTGCCCACTATCCGCCGCACGACACCACACGCTACGAACAGCTCAACGGCATCGTCGCCGGTGAAGGATACCTTCCCACGGTGGAGCTGATGCGCTTTATGACTCCTTTCGGTGTAGGCCACTTCAGCAGCAACGACGACTCGGTCTCGGCACGGCGCCGCCCGGTTTATGTGGACGGATGGGCAAAACAGGTCACCTGGGAACAGGATATCAGCGACCGGTTGCCGCTGCTGGAAGGCGAGGCATATGTAGGAGTTTATATCGATACATGGACAAAAGAGGGTTATCAAGTAAATGCAGCACTCACCTTTACCGAGAGCGCTCTGCCGGGCGACAAAAAACCGCTGCTGCATGTGGAGCCGCTGATCAACACGAACTACTATATCGGGCAGAAGCACCCTGATATCTTCTCACGACAGGATGTGGAGATCCCATTCATCATCCCGGCCCATGCAAAAGATGTACGCCTAAAGTATATCACCTCCGGCCATGGCGGACACTCGGGGGGAGATGAGTTTCACCCGCAAGAAAATATCCTCACGATCGACGGAAACGAGGTGCTCCGCTTCACGCCGTGGCGCACCGACTGTGCCTCCTTTCGTCGCTTCAACCCTACTTCCGGTGTCTGGCTTCAGAAGCGCACCCAGGCATTTATAGGCCACAGCGGAAAACGGGAAGTAAAGGAGATCGAAGAGCCGTTGGCCTCGTCTGACCTGTCGCGCAGCAACTGGTGCCCCGGCAGCGACGTGCCGCCCGTGGAGGTCAACCTGCCGGAGATCACACCGGGCAGCCACACCCTCACCATCAGCATTCCCGAATCCACCCCCATCGACGAGAACAAGCTCAACCACTGGCTGGTCTCCGCCTGGCTGGTGTGGGAGGAGTAAAAAAAAAGCGCTACGAATCACTCGCGGCGCTTTCTTCATGTTTAACATTTTAAAAATCACAGCTTCATTGCAAATCAGATCATCCACAGAGGTTGCAGATCTCTGTCTGACTGACAATCATCCCTGCAATGTTTTGGTAGGGAGCAGTTACGCTTTCGCTTCACCCTCGGCTGAGGGCTTCTCCTCCCCAGTCTCTTCGGCGGCGGCCTGAGCTGTTTCAGGCTGCGGGAGTTCCTCCTCGTTTGCACTCTCCTGCACCGGGGCTTCCTCCTTCTTCTTCACATCTTTTGCCTTCGGAGCTTCCGCAGCAGGGGCTGCAGCGGCGGCACCGGTGCTTTTCCTGCGTGAACGGCGTGTCTTGGCCTTCTTGGCACCGCCATCGCTCAGCATGTTCTCGTTGAAGTCCACCAGCTCAATAAAGCACATGGCGGCATTGTCACCCAGACGAAAACCGGTCTTGATGATACGCGTATAGCCACCGGGACGGTCGCCCACCTTCTGCGATACGGCCTGGAACAGCTCCGTCACGGCAGCTTTGCTCTGCAGCAGGCCGAACACCTCTCTTCTGGAGTGAGTGGTGTCTTCTTTGCTCCGGGTGATGATCGGCTCTACGAACTTTCTCAGTTCCTTGGCTTTGGGAACAGTGGTAAAGATGCGTTTGTGCATAATGAGCGAAGCAGCCATATTGGATAACATCGCACCACGATGCGCAGTCTTACGCCCTAAATGATTAAATTTCTTATTATGTCTCATTGCAGTTGTTAGTCTTTATCTAATTTGTATTTCGAGGTATCCATGCCGAAGGAGAGCTTCAGGCCGTCGAGCAGCTCTTCCAGCTCAGTGAGCGACTTCTTACCGAAGTTGCGGAACTTCAACAGGTCGTTCTTGTTGTGCGAGACGAGCTGTCCCAGCGTCTCCACATCAGCGGCTTTCAGGCAGTTAAGTGCCCGCACCGAGAGGTTGAGGTCAGACAGCTTGCGCTTCAGGAGCTGGCGCATATGCAATACCTCTTCGTCAAATTCCTCGATGCTCTCCGCATCGTTGGTCTCCAGCATGATCTTATTGTCATCGGAGAAGAGGACGAAATGTTGAATCAGTATCTTCGCAGCTTCCTTCAACGCATCCTTGGGCTGGATGGATCCGTCGGTGGTAATCTCAATAATCAGCTTTTCGTAGTCGGTCTTCTGTTCAATACGGTAGTCTTCTATCTCGTACTTCACGTTCCGGATCGGAGTGTAGATCGAGTCAATCGCCAGGGTCTGCACATCTTCCGATGCGAGCATCTCCCGGTTTTCGTCGGCCGGCACATAACCGCGTCCTTTGTGGATGGTCAGCTCCATCCGCAGATCGGCTTTCTTGCTCATGCGACAGATCTCCTGCTCGGGGTTCAGTACTTCGAAACCGGTCAGTAATTTACCAATATCTCCGGCCTTAAACACTTCCGTTCCCGAAATAGCGATGCTCACCTTCTCTGTTTCAAACTCCTCTACGATTCGTTTGAACCGTACTTTCTTCAGATTCAGAATAATACCTGTTACATCTTCTATCACACCCGGAATGGTAGCAAACTCATGCTCCACGCCGTCTATCTTTACCGATGTAATCGCGAATCCTTCCAGTGAGGAGAGCAAAATACGGCGAAGGGCGTTACCAATGGTAATGCCGTATCCGGGTTCCAGGGGACGGAACTCGAATTTGCCGGAGAATGCGTCCTCCTGCAACATGATTACTTTATCGGGTTTTTGGAATGCTAATATTGCCATGAATTTATTGTTTAGAATATAATTCTACGATGAGTTGTTCTTTGATGTTTTCCGGGATATCCACTCTTTCCGGCACATGGAGCATCTTGCCGGTGACGGTTCCCTTATCCCACTCCAGCCAGGGGTACTTGCTGTGATTGAACCCTGCCAGTGCATTGGTCACCACCTCCATCGATTTGGACTTTTCTCTTACACCCACCGCTTCACCAGGCTTCACAGTGTAGGAAGGAATGTTCAGCACCTTTCCGTTCACCACGATGTGACGGTGTGTGACCAGCTGACGGGCAGCGGCCCTGGTGGGAGCGATGCCGAGACGGAACACCACATTGTCGAGACGGGATTCGAGCAACTGAAGCAGCACCTCACCGGTAATGCCGCGGCTGCGGGCTGCTCTGTCGAACGTAAGACGGAACTGTTTCTCCAGCACGCCGTAGGTATATTTTGCACGTTGTTTTTCACGCAGCTGGATCCCATACTCCGATGTTTTCCTTCTGCGGGAGTTTCCGTGTTGTCCCGGGGGATAGTTCTTCTTAGAGAGAACTTTGTCGGGACCGAAGATAGGCTCGCCAAATTTGCGGGCGATTTTTGATTTTGGACCAGTATATCTTGCCATTGTTACAATTTTAAACTTTACTGAAGCCTAAACTGTGCAGCCGCGATTACAGAGAAGTTGTGATGTAATCAAATTCACAGCTCAAGTTTCAAGGGTAATGAAACTTATTGGATTAAACTTTTCTTTGTTTCGGAGGACGACATCCGTTGTGGGGCAGCGGGGTCACGTCAATGATCTCCATTACCTCGATACCTGCTCCGTGAATGGTGCGGATAGCCGACTCACGTCCGTTTCCGGGTCCTTTCACGTATGCTTTCACCTTACGCAGTCCCAGATCGTATGCTACCTTTGCACAGTCCTGTGCTACCATCTGCGCTGCATAGGGGGTGTTCTTCTTGGAACTTCGGAATCCCATCTTGCCGGCCGACGACCAGCTGATCACTTCACCATTCTCATTGGTGAGTGAAACAATGATGTTGTTGAAGGAAGATGAGATATGAGCCTGTCCCTGCGCGCTCACTTTTACATTTCTCTTTTTTGCTGCAACTGTTTTTTTTGCCATGTTACCTGTTATTATTTAGTAGCTTTTTTCTTGTTAGCAACGGTTTTCTTTCTTCCCTTGCGGGTGCGGGCGTTGTTCTTGGTGCTCTGGCCGCGTACGGGCAGACCGATACGGTGACGGATGCCGCGATAACAGCCTATATCCATCAGACGTTTGATGTTCAACTGTATTTCCGAACGCAGATCACCTTCCACTTTGAATTCGTTGCCGATGATCTCGCGGATGCGCGCTGCCTGGTCGTCCGTCCAATCTTTCACTTTAATGTTCTTGTCAACTTCTGCTTTCTTCAGGATGGTGTTCGCTGCACTGCGACCAATCCCGTAAATATAGGTGAGGGCTATTTCGCCTCTCTTGTTCTGCGGCAGATCGACACCTACAATTCTTATAGCCATATATGTTTCTTGTTATTTGATTACAAATGATGAGTCTGTTATCCCTGACGTTGCTTGAATTTGGGATTCTTTTTGTTGATGATATACAAACGGCCTTTTCTTCTCACGATCTTGCAGTCTGCCGTACGTTTCTTGAGTGATGCTCTTACTTTCATATCTTTATTTTTTTATTTTTTTGCTTGTTATTTTCAGTTGTCAGTTGTCAGCTATCAGCTGATTACTGATTACTGACAGCTTACTTATACCTGAATGATATTCTACCTTTCGAAAGATCGTAGGGCGACATTTCCACTCTCACCCTGTCACCGGGAAGGATGCGGATATAGTGCATGCGCATCTTGCCCGAGATATGAGCGGTAATTTCATGTCCGTTCTCCAGTTCTACACGGAACATCGCATTCGACAATGCTTCAATGATGGTTCCGTCTTGTTCTATTGCTGCTTGTTTAGCCATTCAATCAATGCTCTTTGGTTAGTTATTGCTTGCAAGTATAAACTCAAATGTCGACAGGATATCGGCTCTTCCGTTCCGGATAGCCACGGTATGCTCGAAATGCGCCGATGGCTTGCGGTCTTTGGTCCGCACGGTCCATCCGTCATTTTCGAAAACCACCCTTCTGCCACCCATATTGATCATCGGTTCAATAGCAATACACATGCCGTTCCTGATGAGCGGACCGGTGCCGCGTCGCCCATAGTTGGGCACTTCCGGCGCTTCGTGCATCTGCCGTCCGATACCGTGTCCCACCAACTCGCGGACCACGGTATATCCGTGTGACTCGCAATAAGACTGTACCGTAGATCCGATATCTCCAATTCTATTGTCTTCCCTGGCCTGCTCAATGCCTTTGTAGAGCGACTCCCTGGTAACGCGGAGAAGTTCTTTCACCTCCTCCTTCACCTCTCCCACACAGAAAGTGTAGGCCGAGTCGCCGCAAAAACCACGCAGCTGCGTACCACAATCGACCGACACCACATCTCCCTCCTCAAGAGGCTTGTTGTTGGGGATGCCGTGTACCACGTTCTCATTGACGGAAGTACAGATGGAATTGGGGAAACCACCATATCCTAAAAAAGTGGGAGTAGCGCCGTGATCCCTGATGAAAGTCTCCGCGATACGATCCAGCTGCAGCGTGGTGATGCCCGGCCGTATATGGTGGGAGAGCTCTCCGAGCGTCATCCCTACCAGCCGGTTCGCAGCACGCATAAACTCGATCTCTTCGTCTGTCTTCAGTATGATTCTGTTGCTATCCATTCTTTACTCTCCTGACATTAATAAGCAGCAATAGATCCTGTTCTGCCCTTGATCTTGGCTCCCGATTTCAGGAACCCGTCGTAGTGACGCATCAACAGGTGACTTTCTATCTGTTGCAGTGTATCCAGAACGACGCCCACAAGGATCAGCAGCGATGTACCTCCAAAAAAATGGGCAAACTGTGAATTGATCCCCATCAATCCCGCAAAAGCAGGCAAGATGGCCACAATAGCAAGAAATACAGAGCCGGGCAACGTAATTCTCGACATAACGGTGTCAATATATTCTGCCGTTCTTTTTCCCGGTTTCACACCCGGTATAAAACCGTTGTTACGTTTCAGGTCTTCCGCCATCTGCACCGGATTCACCGTGATCGCCGTATAGAAATAGGTGAAAGCGATGATCATCAGCGCAAAGATGAAGTTATACCAGAAGCTGGTGAAATTCATCAGCGACACCCAGAAGCCCCCTCCCTCTTTGGCAGAGAACTGTGCAATGGTGATGGGGATAAACATGATGGCCTGTGCAAAGATGATCGGCATCACGTTGGCGGCATTCACCTTCAGCGGGATATACTGTCGCACCCCGCCATACTGCTTGTTGCCTACCACACGCTTGGCATACTGCACGGGCACTTTCCGTACACCCTGCACCAACATAATCGCCGCGGCAGTCACCGCCACCAGGAACAACAACTCGATCAACAGCAGGATCAATCCCCCCGGTGCGTCGATCAGTCGGTCAACTTCGGCCACCAACGCATGCGGCAGACGAGCAATGATGCCGATCAGGATGATAAACGAGATCCCGTTACCGATTCCCTTATCGGTGATGCGTTCCCCCAGCCAGAGCACGAACATGCTCCCACCGGCAAGGATCACCGTCGACGGCAATACCCAGTCCCAGAAACCGCCGGGAATAGCACCGCCTACAGCTCCGTAGAGGTAGGCAGGTCCCTGCACCAGCAGGATGGCTACCGTCAGGTAACGCGTGTACTGGTTGATCTTCGTATGTCCGCTCTCCCCCTCGCGCTGCATCTTCTGAAACGAAGGCACGGCGATGCCAAGCAGCTGCATGACAATCGACGCGGAGATGTAGGGCATGATTCCCAGGGCAAAGATCGAAGCATTGGCAAAAGCACCTCCCGAGAACATATCGAGAAGGCTCAGCAAACCGGTACTGGCATTTGACTGCAGTGCCACAAGCTGCTCAGGATTGATGCCGGGCAATACCACGAACGATCCGAACCGATAGATGGCAATAAAACCAATGGTGATAAGAAGCCTCTGTCGGAGGTCTTCTATCTTCCATATATTTTTGACTGTTTGTACAAATCCCATCGCATCAGAGTTTTACTGCGGTTCCACCTGCGGAGGTAATGGCCTCTTCTGCTGACTTGGAGAAAGCATGCGCTTCTACCTGCAGCTTAGCCGACAATGTGCCTCTTCCTAGAATTTTCACCAGATGTTTGTGAGAAATCAGTCCGGCACCCATCAATACCTCAGGGCTGATCGTGGTAACCTTCAGCGCATCGGCCAGCTCCTGGAGAGTCTCCAGGTTGATCGCCTTGTACTCGGTTCTCTTCAGCGGCTTGAATCCGAACTTGGGCACGCGACGCTGCAACGGCATCTGTCCACCTTCAAATCCCACCTTCTTTGAGTATCCTGATCTTGATTTCTGTCCCTTATGTCCTCTCGTTGAAGTACCTCCCTTACCCGATCCGGGGCCGCGGCCTATTCTCTTGCGGGATTTAGTGGCTCCTTCAGCCGGTTTTAAATTCGATAAATTCATCGTCAATATCTTTTTTATCGTTTATAACTCCATTATTCTACTACCGTCACCAGGTGATTTACCTTGCGGATCAGTCCCCTGATCGAGGGAGTGTCCTCATGCTCCACCACACGGTGCATCTTTGTCAGTCCCAAAGCATCCAACGTTCTCTTCTGATCTTTAGGAACGCCGATCCTGCTGATTGTCTGTTTTACTTTGATTGTAGCCATTTCAGATTCCGTTTTTATTGTCCGTTAAATACTTTTTCCATGCTGACGCCTCTGTTCTGGGCAACGGTATAGGGATCTCTCAGTTCGATCAGCGCCTCAATGGTCGCCTTCACCAGATTGTGCGGGTTGGAAGAACCTTTCGACTTGGCAAGTACGTCGGTGATGCCCACGCTCTCCAGCACGGCGCGCATGGCACCTCCGGCCTTCACACCGGTACCGGTCACGGCCGGCTTAAGGAACACTTCGGCACCGCCGAAACGGGCCACCTGCTCGTGAGGAATCGTACCCTTGAGTACCGGTACCTTCACCAGGTTCTTCTTGGCAGCTTCCACCCCCTTGGCGATCGCCGTGGTGACTTCACCTGCCTTACCGAGGCCCCAGCCTACGATGCCGTCTTCATTGCCCACCACCACGATGGCTGCAAAGGTGAAGGTGCGACCTCCTTTGGTCACCTTGGTGGTACGATTAATAGCCACTAAACGGTCTTTTAATTCGATATCGTTCGTTGATTTTACCTTTTTGTTATTTCCTGCCATAATCGTTAAAATTTAAGCCCTCCTTTGCGAGCAGCATCAGCCAATTCTTTAATACGTCCATGATAGAGGTAACCATTCCGGTCGAAGGCCACCGTTTCGATACCGGCTTCCCGGGCGTTCTGCGCAATCATCTCTCCCACCTTGGAAGCAATCTCCTTCTTGGGAAGCTTCTCTTCGATTTTCAGGGAAGAGGCCGATGCAAGCGTGCGGCCGGTCAGGTCGTCGACCACCTGCGCATATATCTGTTTGTTGCTCCGGAATACGGTCAGACGCGGACACTCGGCGGTGCCGCTGATCTTACCGCGCACACGGGCTTTTATTTTCAATCTTCTTTCGTTCTTTGTTATCATTGCGATTTGGGTTTACGTAAATTATTTACCAGCTGTCTTACCCGATTTGCGACGGAGCTGCTCGCCCACAAACTTAATACCCTTGCCCTTGTACGGCTCTGGCTTACGGAATGAGCGGATCTTGGCACATACCTGTCCGAGTAACTGCTTGTCACAAGACTCCAGGAGGATCAGCGGATTCTTGTTTCTCTCCATTTTGGTCTCCACCTTGATCTCCTGCGGTAACTGCAGAAAGATGCTGTGGGTATAACCCAGCGATAATTCCAGGACCTGTCCGTTGTTGGCTACACGGTAACCGACACCCACCAGTTCCATTTCTTTACGGAAACCTTCCGAAACACCGATGACCATGTTGTTCAGCAAGGAACGGAAGAGGCCATGGATGGCTTTGATTTCTTTTTCGTCGTTCGGCCGTTCCACGGTGAGCACACCATTGTCGACCGACACTTTCAGTTTGGGATCTATCTGTTGCTGCAGCTCCCCTTTGGGGCCCTTCAACGTGACAACATTGTTCTCTCCCACTGTGACGGCAACGCCCGCAGGCAGGGTGATGGGTAATTTTCCTATTCTTGACATATTGCTCTCTCCTTCAAATTAATACACGTAACACAATACTTCACCGCCCACTTTCTGTTCACGGGCCTCTTTATCTGTCATCACTCCGTTTGAAGTAGATAATATGGCAATACCCAAACCGTTCAGCACACGCGGCATCTCCTTGTGACCCACATACTGGCGCAAACCGGGTGTGGAAACGCGTTTCAGTTTCTTGATTGCATTCACTTTGTTCACCGGATCGTACTTCAGGGCGATCAGGATCGAACCCTGGGGACCATCCTCTACAAACTTGTAATTAAGAATGTAGCCTTTTTCAAAAAGAATCTTGGTGATGTCTTTTTTGAGATTCGAAGCGGGGATCTCCACCACACGATGCTTCGCCTGGATGGCGTTTCTCAGCCGCGTCAAATAATCTGCTATTGGATCTGTCATATCATAATTGTTTAAATTGATCCCGACTGCCGGGACAATATTTATTTATTTTTTTAGTTTTCAGCACTCAGTGTTCAGCTTTCAGCATTTAATCCGAAAGCTGACAGCTGATTGCTGTCTTACCAGCTCGCCTTCTTCACCCCGGGGATCAACCCTTTCGATGCCATTTCGCGGAACTGGATACGGGAGAGGCCAAACTGGCGCATATATCCTTTCGGGCGTCCGGTGAGCTTGCAACGGTTGTGCAAACGTACGGGAGAAGCATTCCTGGGAATCGACTGAAGCGCTTCATAATCGCCATCGGCCATGAATTTGGCACGCTTCTCAGCGTAACGGGCAACCATCTTCGCTCTTTTCACCTCACGGGCTTTCATTGATTCTTTTGCCATTATCTATTGATTATTTATTCATTTAAATTTGTCGTTTTCTCGCTATGACAAAGATCAAACAAGTTTGACTTTGTTCCTCCGGCTTAATGAAAACGTTCCATTATATGGGTCATCGGCTCTCTAATGCGCTGGTTTAAACGGTAATCCAAACTCTTTTAACAACGCATAACCCTCTTCGTCGGTAGCTGCGGTGGTAACAAACGTGATGTTCATTCCCAGCAGACGGGTGATGTTGTCGATGTTGATCTCAGGAAAGATGATCTGCTCTTCGATACCCAGGGTGTAATTACCCCGGCCGTCGAGCTTGCTCTCAATCCCCTTGAAATCACGGATACGGGGCAGTGCCACACGTACCAGCCTTTCCAGAAACTCATACATCTTATCGTGACGAAGGGTTACCCGCACGCCGATGGGCATCTTCTTACGCAACTTGAAGTTGGAGATGTCCTTGCGCGATACGGTAGCAACAGCCTTCTGACCGGTAATGGTGGTCAGCTCGTTGATTGCCGTCTCGATGATCTTCTTGTCGGCAACGGCAATACCCAGACCCTGGTTGATCACGATCTTCTCCAGACGGGGAACCTGCATCACCGATTGATAACTGAACTCCTTCATCAGGGCAGGCACCACACGCTCTTTATATTCTTTCTTTAAACTCACTTCGTATGTTGTCGTACTCATTTGATTTCCTCCCCCGATTTTTTAGCGTAACGTACTAATTTGCCTTTGCTGTTCTCTTTCCTGCCAATGCGGGTAGGCTTGCCGGTCTTGGGATCCACCGGGTTCAGCTTGGAGAGATGAATCGAAGCTTCCTTCTTCTCGATGCCTCCGTTGGGATTCTGTGCATTGGGCTTGGTATGCTTCGATACGATGTTCACACCTTCCACCACTGCACGGTTCTTGCTGACAAGCACCTCCAGTACGCGGCCGCTCTTGCCTTTATCCTCTCCGGAGTTGACATACACCGTATCGCCTTTCTTGATATGTAATTTACTCATTGCCTGTGATTGATTAATAGATTATAATACTTCAGGAGCTAATGAAACAATCTTCATGTTGGTAGTGCGAAGCTCACGGGCAACCGGTCCGAAGATACGGCTTCCGCGCAACTCGCCGGCGTTGTTCAACAACACGCAGGCATTGTCGTCGAAACGAATATAAGAACCGTCGGCACGACGGATCTCTTTCTTCGTACGCACGATGATTGCTTTTGATACTGTTCCTTTCTTAATGTCACTCGATGGGATCGCGCTCTTGACAGAAACAACAATGACATCTCCCACTGACGCATAGCGTCTTCTTGTACCGCCCAAAACACGGATACAAAGTACCTCCTTGGCCCCGCTGTTGTCAGTAACCGTTAATCTTGATTCTTGCTGTATCATCTTACTTAGCCCTTTCCATTACTTCAACCACTCTCCATCTCTTTGACTTGCTCAAAGGACGGGTTTCCATTATCCGAACTGTATCACCGATGTTACAGTCGTTCTTCTCATCATGGGCGTGAAATTTCTTCGTTTTGCTAACGAACTTCCCATATATAGGGTGTTTCTCTTTCCATTTTACAGCAACGGTGACAGTCTTGTCCATTTTATTGCTGAAAACGACCCCGATTCTTTCTTTTCTTAAATTTCTCGTTTCCATTTGCTATTTTATTGCAGTTTTTTCAATTCTCTTGCACGCAGCTCCGTGTGAATACGGGCGATGTTCCTGCGCTTTTCCCGGATAGAGCCTGAATTGTCGAGGGGAGTGATGGTGTGGTTGATCTTTAACTGATTCAATGCCACCGCTTCAGCTTCCAATCTCTCTTTCAGATCCTTGTCGGACAACTCTTGTAGTTCTTCTTGCTTCTTCATCTCGCTTTATGATTTTTGATCATAGACATAGTCTCTTCTTACCACAAACTTGGTGGTCACCGGCAACTTCTGAGCCGCTAAACGCAAAGCTTCTTTTGCCACCTCAAAGGAAACACCCTCAATTTCAAAAATGATACGGCCCGGAGTGATGGGCGCCACAAATCCTTCGGGATTACCTTTCCCCTTACCCATACGCACTTCGGCAGGCTTCTTGGTGATCGGCTTATCCGGGAAAATACGTACCCAAACCTGTCCCTGACGTTGCATATAACGCGTCACAGCGATACGGGCAGCTTCAATCTGACTTCCGGTGATCCATTTCGATTCAAGCGATTTAATCCCGAAAGAGCCAAACGCTAGCTGATTGCCGCGACCCGCAACACCCTTCATGCGACCTTTCTGCTGTCTCCTGAATTTTGTTTTCTTCGGTTGTAACATATTTTCTTCAATTAAGCGTTGTTTTTGTTGTTTCTTCTGTTGCGTCTGCCGCCTCTGCCGCCTTCGGAACGGTTTCCACCACCACGGTTGCCGGCTGAACGGTTGTCTTTCGACGCAGCAAACGAAGGAGCCAGGTCTTTCTTGCCATAGATCTCACCGCGACAGATCCATACCTTGATGCCGATGATCCCCACCTTGGTGAGCGCTTCGACTTGTGCATAGTCGATGTCGGCACGGAAGGTGTGAAGCGGTGTCCTACCCTCTTTGTACATCTCCGAACGAGCCATCTCGGCGCCGTTCAAACGTCCCGCGACCTGGATCTTGATCCCCTCGGCACCCATGCGCATGGTCGCGGCGATCGCCATCTTCACCGCACGGCGGTAGGCAATCTTGCCTTCAATCTGACGTGCCACGTTGCTGCCTACAATCATGGCGTCCAGCTCCGGCTTCTTGATCTCGAAAATATTGATCTGGATATCCTTATCGGTGATCTTCATCAGCTCTTCCTTGAGCTTGTCCACCTCCTGACCGCCCTTGCCGATGATGATGCCGGGGCGTGCGGTACAGATGGTGATGGTCACCAGCTTCAATGTGCGTTCAATGACAATACGTGATACACTGGCCTTGGCAAGACGGGCATTCAAATAGGTGCGGATCTTACTGTCTTCCAGCAGGATGTCACCGTAATTATTTCCGCCGTACCAGTTAGAGTCCCATCCCTTGATGATCCCTAAACGATTTGCTATCGGATTTACTTTCTGTCCCATCTTCTTAGTTTTCTGCTTGTTCTTCTTTGTTCAATGTATCTACGACGATTGTCACATGATTCGACCGTTTGCGGATCCGGTATCCGCGTCCCTGCGGTGCGGGACGAAGACGCTTCAACATGGATCCTTCGTCCACGGAGATGGTCTTGATGTAGAGTTCGCCGGTCTCGGCCTTGCGCTCGTTCTTCTGTTCCCAGTTGGCAATGGCCGAAAGCAATAACTTCTCGATCTTGCTCGATGCCTCCTTGTTGGAGAACTTCAGCACGCCGAGGGCCTTGAACACCTCCATGCCACGCACCATGTCGGCAACGTAACGCATCTTGCGGGGTGAGCTCGGCACGTTCTTCAGAACGGCGAGAGAAACCGACTTGCGGTTTTCTTTTCTTTGTTCGGCTGATATTCTTTTTCTAGCACTCATGTCTTTTTCTGTTTTTCTTTATTCGTTAAGCGCCCTGATTTTATTTCTTTCTGTTACCGGCGTGTCCGCGGAACGTACGGGTCACAGCGAATTCACCCAGCTTATGCCCAACCATGTTCTCTGTGATGTATACCGGGATGAACTTGTTCCCGTTATGCACAGCAATGGTGTGACCGACAAAATCAGGGGATATCATGGAAGCACGGGCCCATGTCTTGACCACGGCTTTCTTGCCGTTCTCATTCATGCCCTGTACCTTCTGCTCCAATTTCAGATTGATATATGGACCTTTCTTTAATGATCTGCTCATAGTTGTGTATTAATTAATCAGATTACTTCTTTTTTCTTCCTTCTACAATGTATTTCGAAGAATGTTTCTTAGGAGCTCTTGTCTTTAAGCCCTTTGAATATAAGCCCTTTGGCGATCTGGGATGTCCCCCTGATGCGCGTCCTTCACCACCACCCATGGGGTGATCCACCGGGTTCTTCACCACCCCGCGTGTGTGCGGACGAAGACCCAGCCAACGTGAGCGACCGGCTTTACCTGATTTTTCTAGAGCATGATCCGAATTGCCGACACTACCAATCGTAGCTTTACATGCGGAAAGAATCTTGCGAACTTCTCCGGAAGGCATCTTGATGACTGCGTAATTATCTTCACGCGACACCAACTGTGCGAATGTTCCGGCTGAACGTGCCATCTTGGCTCCCTGTCCGGGGCGCAGCTCAATGTTGTGCACCACCGTACCGATAGGTATCATCGACAGAGGCAATGCATTTCCTACTTCAGGGGCTGCATTGGGCCCCGACATCACTGAGGTTCCTACTTGCAGGCCGTTGGGAGCAAGGATATAGGTCTTCTCTCCGTCGGCATAGTAAAGCAACGCAATGCGTGCCGAACGGTTAGGATCATATTCAATGCTTTTCACAACGGCCGGGATACCATCTTTCGTTCTCTTGAAGTCGATGATACGGTAGCGTCTTTTGTGGCCGCCCCCCAGGTAACCCATGGTCATCTTACCCTGGTGGTTGCGACCGCCCGTAGCGCTCTTACCAACTACAAGAGATTTCTCCGGTACACTTGCAGTGATTGATTCAAATGAACCGATAATCTTGTGTCTTTGCCCCGGTGTCGTGGGCTTTAATTTACGTATTGCCATGTTGTTTAAATATTGCTAAATAGATCGATCGTTTCACCTTTTCGCAAGGTGATGATTGCTTTCTTGTACGACGCTGTTTTCCCAAACACTACCCCCGACTTGGTATAGCGGCTCTTCGCCTTTCCGTCATACTTCATTGTGTTCACGCTCTCCACATGTACGTTGTACAGGGCTTCCACGGCGTCTTTGACCTGAACCTTGTTTGCTGAAGGAGCCACAATGAACCCGTAACGGTTTTCATACTTGTCCGTCAGGGCAGTCTGCTTTTCCGTGAATATCGGTTTTACAATTACACTCATTTCTTACTCTCCTTTTGCGTTAAACAGGTTATCAATCACAGCCAGCGACGACTCGGTCATCACTAAGCTGGCACAATCCATAATTGCGTATGTGTTTATTTCAGAAGCTGTTATCACTTTCACTTTTCCCAAATTTCGGGCCGACAAATATACGTTTTTATTTTGACCTGGCAAAACGAAAAGTAGCTTTTTATCAGCCAGTTGCAGATTCTTTGTCAGCGCAACAATTTGCTTCGTTTTCGGGGCGTCGAATGCGAGATCCTCTACCACGATGATGCCGTTGTTCTTCGCCTTGAGTGAGAGAGCCGACTTGCGGGCCAGCGCTTTCACCTTCTTGTTGAGTTTGAAGCTGTAATCTCTCGGCTTGGGACCGAACACACGGCCTCCCCCTACCAACACGGGTGAATTGATATCCCCCCTGCGGGCGCCGCCGCTACCCTTCTGACGGATCAGCTTGCGCGTACTGCCGGCAATCTCGCTTCTTTCCTTTGTTTTGTGCGTACCCTGACGCTGGTTGGCCAGGTATTGCTTTACATCGAGCCAGATAACATGTTCGTTCGGTTCAACTCCGAAAATGGAATCATCGAGATTCACCTTTTTGTCTGTTACCTCTCCTTTGATATTATAAATTGCTAATTCCATTTTACTTTTCAATTAATACGATTGAACCTTTCGCGCCCGGCACCGATCCCTTCACCAGAAGAAGATTGTGTTCGGGAATCACTTTTATCACCTGCAGGTTTTGAACGGTCACCCGCTCATTGCCCATCTGTCCGGCCATGCGTGTACCCTTGAACACCTTTGCAGGGTAAGACGCGGCTCCAATGGAACCGGGGGCACGCAGCCTGTTGTGCTGTCCGTGTGTGGACTGACCCACACCACCAAATCCGTGACGTTTCACCACGCCCTGGAAACCTTTTCCCTTCGAGGTGCCGATCACGTCCACGTAAACGGCGTCGCTGAAAAGATCAACAGTGATTTCGGAACCCAACTGATAGTCGTTCCCAAATTCTTTGAACTCGGCCAAGTGTCTCTTGGGGCTTACTCCGGCTTTCTTGAAGTGACCCTTTTCAGCATTGGGAGTGTGTTTGTCTTTCTTGTCCACAAACCCGAGCTGAATGGCGTTGTAACCGTCATTGTCGGCTGTCTTCACCTGAGTAACCACGCAAGGACCTGCTTCGATAACAGTGCATGGAATATTCTTTCCCTCGGCACTGAAAACGGATGTCATTCCGATTTTTTTTCCTAATAATCCTGGCATTTCTCTGTTGTTTAATTAATTATAGCTGTCAGTTGTCAGTTGTCAGTCATCGGCTTACAAGCTGAATGCTGAGAGCTGATCGCTTTTCTATCACACTTTGATTTCTACTTCCACGCCGCTAGGCAACTCAAGTTTCATCAGCGCATCAACGGTCTTGGCCGTAGAGCTATAGATGTCGATGAGTCGCTTGAACGAGGCCAGCTCGAACTGTTCCCTTGACTTCTTGTTCACAAAAGTGGAACGGTTCACGGTAAAAATGCGCTTATGCGTAGGCAAGGGTATCGGACCACTCACCACTGCACCCGTAGCTTTTACGGTTTTTACGATTTTCTCTGCGGATTTATCCACCAGGCTGTAATCGTAAGACTTCAGTTTGATTCTGATTTTTTGGCTCATATAAATTCTTGCGTAAAAATTGTTTGCTTTCCCGATTCAATCTTGTTCTATCTCACCTGATGTCACTTGATCAAATCCACACGGCCTTTCACCTCCGTCAGTACCTGTCGGGCAATCGATGCGGAGACCTCCTCGAAATGCGAGAATACCATGGTGGAGGTAGCCCGACCCGAGGTGATGGTACGCAGCGAGGTCACATAACCAAACATTTCCGAAAGCGGGGTCTTGGCTTTCACCACACGAGCACCGGAACGGTTCGATTCCATTCCTTCCACTTGTCCGCGGCGTTTATTCAGGTCGGAGATCACATCTCCCATGCTTTCTTCCGGGGTCACCACTTCCACCTTCATAATCGGCTCCAGCAGTACGGGACCTGCCTTCTCGGCAGCACTCTTAAAAGCCTGCATGGCACAGATCTCGAACGATAGCTGGTCGGAGTCGACCGGGTGATAGGAACCGTCGAGCACCGTCACCTTCAGCTTATCAAGGGCATATCCGGCCAGCACACCATTCTTCATGGCACGCTGGAACCCTTTCTGGATGGAGGGAATAAACTCCTTGGGGATGTTACCGCCCTTCACCTCATCCACGAACTGCAGATCGCCTTCGAAGTCGGCATCGGCCGGCTCCACACGCACGATCATATCGGCGTACTTTCCACGGCCACCGGTCTGCTTCTTGTAGGTCTCACGCAGCTCCACCGCCTTGGTGATTGCTTCCTTGTAAGAGACCTGCGGGCGTCCCTGGTTGGCTTCCACCTTAAACTCGCGTTTCAGGCGGTCAATGATGATCTCCAGGTGCAGCTCACCCATACCGGAGATCACCGTCTGACCGGTCTCATCATCGGTCTTCACGGTGAAAGTGGGATCTTCTTCCGAGAGCTTGGCCAGGCCGTTCGACAGCTTGTCGAGGTCCTTCTGTGTCTTCGGCTCCACGGCAATACCGATCACCGGATCGGGGAAATCGATCGATTCGAGAATGATCGGCTTATGTTCGTCGCACAGGGTGTCACCCGTACGGATATCCTTGAAACCAACGCCGGCACCGATGTCACCCGTACCAATGAACTCTTTCGGGTTCTGCTTGCTGGAGTGCATCTGGAACAGACGGGAGATACGTTCTTTCTTGCCCGAGCGGGGGTTGTAGACATACGATCCTGCTTCGATCTCTCCCGAGTAAACCCGGAAGAAACAGAGGCGTCCCACATAGGGGTCGGTGGCGATCTTAAACGCCAGCGCACTCATCGGCTCATCGGGACTGGGATGACGCACCAGCTCCTTTTCAGAATCATTGGGATCGGTACCGGTGATGGCTGGCGTATCGACCGGGCTGGGCAGGTAGGCACATACCGCGTCGAGCAGCGTCTGTACCCCCTTGTTCTTGAACGAAGAACCACAGATCATCGGGTTGATCTGCATGGCCAGCGTTCCTTTGCGGATGGCGGTGCGAATCTCCTCTTCGGTGATCGAGTCGGGATCGTCGAAGAACTTCTCCATCAGCGTGTCGTCACACTCGGCAATGGTCTCGAGCATCTTCTCGCGCCACTCCTGTGCTTCCTCCAGCAGGTCGGCCGGTATATCCACTACATCGTAGTCGGCACCCATGGTCTCATCATGCCAGTAAAGCGCTTTCATCGTTACCAGGTCGACCACTCCCTTAAAAGTCTCCTCCGCACCGATGGGAATCTGAATGGGACAGGCGTTGGCGCCCAGCATCTCCTTCACCTGGCGAACCACATCGAAGAAGTTGGCACCCGAACGGTCCATCTTGTTTACATACCCGATACGGGGTACCTTATACTTGTCAGCCTGACGCCATACGGTCTCAGACTGGGGTTCCACACCTCCTACAGCGCAAAACGCCGCTACCGCACCATCCAGCACGCGCAACGAACGCTCCACCTCAACCGTGAAATCCACGTGTCCCGGGGTGTCAATCAAATTGATCTTATAGGTCTGATCGTCATATTTCCAGCTCGTAGTGGTGGCCGCAGAGGTGATGGTGATTCCACGCTCCTGCTCCTGCTCCATCCAGTCCATGGTCGCCGCGCCGTCATGCACCTCCCCGATCTTGTGCGTCAGTCCCGTATAAAACAGGATACGCTCCGAAGTGGTGGTCTTGCCGGCGTCGATGTGCGCCATGATCCCTATGTTGCGAGTGAATTTTAATGCTTCTTTTGAACCCTTAGCCATCTTTTTTACCTTCTTTCTATGTTAAAATCTAAAGTGGGCAAAAGCACGGTTCGCCTCTGCCATTCTGTGCATATCTTCTTTCCGCTTGTAAGCTCCGCCCTGACTGTTGAATGCATCCACAATCTCGCCAGCCAGCTTGTCGGCCATCGTCTTGCCTCCTCTCTTGCGCGCATAGAGAATAAGGTTTTTCATTGAAACGGATTCTTTTCTGTCGGGTCTGATCTCGGTGGGTACCTGGAAAGTGGCACCGCCTACACGGCGTGACTTCACTTCAACCTGAGGGGTAATATTATCGAGCGCAGCTTTCCAGATCTCGAGAGCTGATTTCTCTTCGTTGGGCAATTTTGCCTTTACAGTATTCAATGCAGTGTAGAAAATATCATAGGAGATACTCTTCTTACCGTCATACATCAGGTGGTTAACAAACTTTGTCACCCTTACATCACCATAAACAGGATCCGGGAGGATCTGTCTTTTCTTAGGTTTTGCTTTTCTCATTGTTTAAAAGATTTTTGTGTTGTTTGGCTGCCTTTTATCGTCTTCAACGAACTCCTCTGAATTCATTTACTCAACCTGTAATAAGTAGCAATGTCCAAAAATTTCAACAGCGATTCTACATTTTTAATTTTTAACTGAACAGCTTACCGGAGAGATAAAACTTACTTCTTTCCTCCCTTGGCAGGTGCTGCATTCTTGGCTCCCGCCTTGGGACGCTTAGCCCCGTACTTGGAACGCCTTTGTGTACGGCCGTTTACGCCGGCAGTATCGAGGCTACCCCGCACAATGTGGTAACGTACACCCGGAAGGTCCTTCACACGACCGCCGCGCACCAGCACGATGGAGTGCTCCTGCAGGTTATGTCCTTCACCCGGAATGTAGGCATTCACTTCCTTCGAGTTGGTCAATCGTACACGTGCCACCTTTCTCATCGCTGAGTTCGGCTTCTTCGGCGTAGTGGTATAGACTCTCACACACACCCCCCGACGCTGCGGACAGGAGTCCAGCGCAGGCGATTTACTCTGTTCCATAAGGGTGGCACGTCCTTTTCTTACTAATTGTTGAATTGTTGGCATTTTCTGCTTTCTTTTTTAACGTATTTCTGTTTTTTAAATCATTCCTTGTATACAGGTCTTTACACTCAATGGGCATATAATAATGTCCTGATTATCATTCAATAACCTTTCACTTGGAGTGAAAAACGGCACAAAATTACAAATAATCAACAAGATATGCAAGTGTTTGGAAATGTTTTTTTGAAAAAGGTTCCGACGTTTAAATGATTAGCGGATGTGATCATTTGAGGATAGGTCGATTTGCTGACCGCTGAAAAATGATTACTGAAAACTTTTCAATATTTTTGTAATCCGTTGTAACTTTTCCGGTCCATACACGTCATTATATAATGAAAGTCGATTCATTTCACACCATCATCCTACCGCTCAGGGAGAAGTTGTTCCGTTATGCCTTCGGCATCGTCAGAGACCGGGCCGAGGCGGAAGATATCCTGCAGGACCTGCTACTGAAGCTCTGGAGCCGATGTGAGGAATGGGACGAGATCGACAATCCGGAAGCTTACTGTTACAGGGCAATCCGAAACATGTCGCTCGACAGGCTGGCAGCAGCGTCGAACAGCAAAACCGAGTTGCCCCGTCCTGAAGAGGAAGGGCGCAACTTCATCGACCGCGAGTCGCCCCACAGCAGACTGGTAAGAAAAGAACAACGTGCCCTGATCGACCGGTGCATCGCACAACTTCCCGAGACCCAGCAGATGGTATTCCGCCTGCGCGAGATAGAAGAGATGAGCTACCGGCAAATCGCCGTAACACTTGGCATCAGCGAAGAGCTGGTGAAGGTGAGCCTCTTCCGGGCACGAAAGAAGATGAGAGAGCTGCTATCGAAATAGGGAATGACTGGAAGATATCATTAAAAACAAAGAAAGAAACGAACAGATATAAATAATCTGCCGGTGCAACGGCCAGAGAGTAAAACAATTTTATCAGACAGATCAATGAACAGGGATCATATAGCAAAGCTGCTCGACAAATACTGGAAATGCGAAACCACGGTCGCCGAAGAGCAGGAGTTACGTCGCTGCTTCGCCCGGGCCGACATGGAGGAAGAGTTCCAGCGGTATGCCTCACTCTTCACCTATGTGGAGGAGGAGCAGTCAGTAAAGCTAAGCAGGGATTTCGATCTCCGGCTGCAGGAAGCTTTACGGAGAGCCGCCAGGCCGGTGTGGACGCGCAGGCCATCGTTCATCGCACCATTGATGCGCATCGCCGCCTCCATCCTACTGATCGGCGGCATGGGCGTCAGCCTCTTTTTCATCTCGAGGCAGCGTAACCAGCCTCGCTATGCGGTAGAGACCGACGAAGCCTCTCATGCCATGGAGCAGGCCACTTATGCGCTGAAAAAACTCTCTTATGCGCTACAGATGAGCGAAGAGGCATCGATGCAAACAATACAGCTGATCGATGAGATGGATATCGACTGGGCACTGGTTGACTCGCTCAGCAGTGAAGCCACGGAGAAGGAAGAGACAGATTCACAAACGGTAGAAACAGAGATGCCTGCCGATGCAAATCAAAGGAAAGCAGAGAAGGTACCCTTTCGCAAACCGGCAAAAAGGGAGGACAGCATATGAAACACGTACTACTGATCCTCTGCCTGGTCACCCTTCCGGTCTTGGTGTGCGCCTCTGATTTTGTGACGCTCTTTGTGGATCGCTATGCGGAAGGAAGCCGCCCGTTGAACAACGTCAACATCGGAAAGACCATGCTCGAAAGAATGGCGGAGAACACCTCCGACCAAGAGCTGAAGGAAGCCTTCAGCAAGTTGAATAGCATCCGCATCGTCAGCAGCGAAAACAAACGCGACTCAAAGCATTACTTCCGAAAAGCGGAAGAGCTGGTAAAGGAGGCGTTTGCCGATTACCAGGAGGTGGTGTCGATCAACGAGCAGAATACGAAGATATCGATATGGATGAAGGAGATGAGCGCAGAGGACCAAGATCTGATCCTCCTCTCGCTGGACGAAGAGGGCAAATTTTCCGTCATCACTGTCACGGGAAACATCGATTTCAAATCCATTGCCAAACTCTCCGGCTCGCTGAAGAATAAGCCGGGGCTGATAGAGAAAATGAACTAAACCACATGATGAAATGTACAAATAACTTTTTTCTTTTTTATATTTAAACGACAAATAGGCAGCCGAACGTGAGTTTAGCTGCCTATTGCTTTTTTTGCTTTTTTGTCAGAACAGAGTGAGGAGGTCAGGGAACAACCGGCTCCTCCGCCAGTTTGTCATTAAGAAACATACCGGAAAAGAGGATTAACTCTTTGAATGCATTGCTGAAGCGGTCGCCGGCATTCTCCCGGATGGTAACATAATGGGTATCGCTGCCTTCACGAGTCAACGACAACATGTAAACAATCGCATTGCCGGTGGATTCTTCTCCGTCAAATCCGTAAGACTCTTTCATTCCTTTCATTCCGCTCCTGTCCAGCAGCATGCTAAACGATGCATACTCTTCGGCAGTAAGCCTGCCCTCTTTCTGTAAGTCCGACGAAGCACCGCCAAAACGATCAAAATAAAAGTTATGACGTACAGCCTGCCAGGATGAATCGGGATGAATCAACAGTTCTACCCTGAAGTTATTGATGCTTTCCATGCTGAAGGTGTAGGAGAACTGCTGTTCGCAGGAGTTCTTGCTGCATGCAGCAAGAAGCAGCAGGAAGATCATCGCGGTTATCCCTCTGTTTCGTTTTATACTTTTTATCATTCTCCCTACAGTTTGATTATCTCCATGGTGTCGGTTGAACAAGATATGGTTTACCTTCTTCGTCATTTCCCATGGTTTGAATCTGCCCTTCCGGTAGCGGGAACATCGTCCGTGCGGGATTCAGCGTGGCAGCCACGGCAAACTTTGCAAGGAACTGGCTTTCAAACTCGACATACTCCAGCAGTTTGGTGCTCATATAGTTACCGCCCCATCGAGCCAGGTCAAACCAGCGTTGTCCCTCCATTGCCAGCTCTAACTTACGCTCCATGCGCACTGCCTCCATACAAAGCTCCTTGTTGCTAAAGGTGGCATGTGTGGAGGGATAGATTGCAATCTGGTAGTTGGCAGCGGGAACACCATCAATGGTAATGATATTCACTTCCAATCCGGCACGCGTTCGGATACGGTTTACCACCCCCATGGCAGCTGATAGTTCCCCGTCGTGTGCAAGACACTCGGCATAGAGCAGCAGGATGTCGCGAAAGCTGAGATACTGCAGATTCATAGCCGACCCAGGAGCCCATCCATCAGAGAGCCCTCCGCTAGCCAGTCCAGCATCCTGCTCAGCCTTTGTATAAACATGTTTCTTAGGCAAATAAATTCCGCCGTTGCCTACGTCACGTACCCAGTTGTTCTGTGGCACCCCCCAATCCTTATAAGGCACTTCGAAACGTCCAATAGTAAAGTCAAGGCGAGGGTCTACCGGGATCGTCTTGTTTGTGGTGGCAAGGTAGGTGCCGGAGGTGGATCGTTCCGACACAAAAGGAGTATTCCGGTAGGAGTTGTCCAACAGTGGCAACCCATCGGGGCCCACCTTATAAGAGTTAGCCAACTCCTGTGAAGGCTGAAAGAAACCACAGCAGCCACCAGGGGCCCCAGCACCGCCATGGGGATAAGCAATCGACATACCCGTATTTGCATTGTTATACTCAGCCGAAAACTGAATGGCAAAGATTGACTCTTTGCCGTTATCGCGGTAACTGTCGAAGTTGGCATTCAAATCATCTTCCAGGTCATACTTTAAGCCGTTGGAGGTTTTTCCATTGTCAATCACATCCTTGAGGATTGGCTTAGCTGCCGACAAATCTCCCTTCTGCATCAACACCTTCGCCTTAAGCCCTTTAGCAGCCCATACATTGGCACGTCCCGGCGCATCCTGCGCAACAGGAAGGTCACCGATAGCAATGTCGAGGTCGGCCAGCACCTGGGAATAAATATCCACGTCATTATGCACCTTGGGGTCATTATCAGTGATGGATTCATCCAGCCACGGCAAATAAGGTCCAAAAACCCGGATTCCTTCGAAATAGAAGAGAGCGCGCAGAAAATGAAGCTCGCCATTCCGTTTCTTCTGAAACACCGGATCGATATCCTTAACCCGCCCCATCGTCTGTAAGGCAATATTCACTCTTTTCACACCCTTGTAGACCCAATTGTACTTCTGAGAAATATAACTGTTGGTCGGTAGGGTGTTATAGGTTTCCATTTCATTAAGTATCGACTGGTCATTGGCATCTGATCCCTTATTGGCATCGCCTCCATACATGCTGCCAAAAGTCCAATTGGAAGGTGAGGCGCCCCATCCGTTCTCTGTAAGATTAGCATAGGCCGTAGTAGTAAGGAGATCTACACCGGTCTGGTTGGTTAGGGCATCCTGATCGATACTGCCTTGGGGAGCCTTATAGAGAAAATCCTCCCCACAGGAGCTAAACAACGCCCCCAGAAAAATAGTCAGGAATAATATGTTGGTAAGTTTCATTTTTTATCATTTTAAAGAGTTAAAATTCAAAGTTGAGTCCAAAAAGGAACCGCATAGTGGTAGGCCATCCGCCGGCATCAAGCCCTCTTCTCAAGTCAGCACCGCTGCCAGCACCAGTCTCCATGTTAGTAATCTCCGGATCAAGGCCGCTGTATTTGGTCAGGGTAAGCACATTCTCTGCCTGCAGATAGAGTCGCAGGTTGGAAATGGCAGCTTTCTCCACAATACGCTTTGGAATTGTATATCCTACTACCAAGTTCTTCAGCTTCAGGAATGATCCATCCTCCACATAATAAGAAGATGCCACGGCACCACCCCAATTATCTTTAGAGTCTAAGATTGGCAGTTTCGCTTTCGAATTATCAGCTCCTTTTTTCCAGGATTTATCTTTGAAGCGGACGGAACGGTTCCCTCCGAACAGCGGAAAATCGGTAAAATACTTGGTGTTGTTGAACAGATCGTTGCCGATGGTTGAATACCAAAACATGGTGAAATCAAATGAGCGGTACTTAAGAGTAGTCGTCAGTCCGCCCACTAAATCGGGATGGGGATTGCCGATCACCTTTCGGTCGTAGGAATTGATCACCCCGTCAGGCGTACCCTCCGGACCGCTGACATCCTCAAACTTGAATTTCCCAACATATGATCCCGGATTCTCTGTTATGGCTGCCTTGGTAGTGCCATAGGGCACGGGGGAATTAAGCACATCCTGTTCATTTTCATAGAATCCTACAATGTTATAGCCGAAGAAATCAGAGATTGGCCGTCCTTTGGTCGTGCGGGTTACATCTGTGGCGAGACGTTCACCGCTTCCCCAGAGGGCGTAATCCTCCGCTGTAGAAAGGCCAAGCACCTTATTCTTGTAGGTCGACAGATTCACCCCCAGATCCCATTCCAGGTCACCTACCTTATCGCGGTAGTTGAATGAGAAGTCGATTCCTCTGTTACGCATATCGCCGAAATTAATATATGGACGGCCTACCTCATCGTTAGCCAGAGCCGAATAGGCAGCACTAATCAACATGTCTGAAGTCACCTTATTGTAGAACTCAAGTGTGCTATTAAAACGGTTACCGCCGAAGGTGATATCTACCCCGATATTGGTCATCTTGGTAGCCTCCCAGCGGGTCTCCTCGTTGCCATAAGTAGCCAGTCGATACCCAAGCTCCGAACCAGTGTTGGTGCCTCCCAGGTCGTAATTTGTACGGTCCGGTGCGGTACCGAAGAGCATGGCAAAGTTTGTAGCACGGGGTATCTCCGCATTGCCGGTATGTCCGTAACCCACACGCAGCTTCAGGTCATCAAGCCATCCACGGGTATCCCCCATGAAATTTTCTTCAGAAACGCGCCAGCCAATCGAAGCAGAAGGAAATGCCCCATAACGGTGTTTGCTGGCAAAACGAGAGACACCGTCACGTCGTACAATACCGGTAAAGAGATACTTATCTTTATAGGTATAGTCCGCACGTCCGAAAACGCCGAAGAGGGCAAACTCACCGTTGTACCATGAGTTGTTTGTACGTTGGTTATCATTAGCACCCATCGCCAACACCCAAGTATTGGTGTTATCCTCCAGTAAATAGTGGTACCTGCGAGCTTCCATACCCCTCCCCAATCCGTCGCGGATCGCTTCCGATCCCACGATGACATTCAGGGCATGCACATCGTTAAACACCTTGTCATAGGTGAGGGTGTTGGTCCATACCCATCGGAAGTTGAAGGAGGATGCTTCCTGAAAATGGTTGGTTCCCGGGCTCTCAGAAAATTCAAGATTTTTCTTGCTCATATAGTAGCTGTAAGCATTGGTATAATCCAATCCGAAGCTGGTTCGATAAGTCAACTGCGGAAACAGATCAACCTCCGCCCATATATTACCGAAGATGCGAGAATTAGACCAATAGTTATCCTTGTTACGTTCCTCTTGTGCAACCACATTCACCCAGTTTCCGGTGCCGGCAATCTTGGAACCGCCCCAGTTACCGAAGGTATCCTTCACGGGGACCCAAGGGGATGAACGGTAGACCCATGAATAAGGGTTGCTCTCTGATGTGTTATTGTGAAGTCCCACATCTTTCGTCCAAGTATACTGCAGGTTTTCACCTACACGAAACCACGGACGAATGTCGAACGAGGTATTGATCCGAGTCTGATAACGCTTATAGAAGGAATGCTCCACTGTTCCGAGCTGATTGAAGTAATTAAGTCCCATCAGGTACCTGCCCTTAGCACCACCGCCGTTGAATGTCAACTGGTGGTTCTGCATCGGCGCCACCCGGTCAATAGCATTCCACCAATCAGTATCTGAAAAGGGAACAATCTGATTATTGGGAAATGAGTAATCATTCAGATCGATATCTTGGCGTCCATCTGCACCCTTCGTGGTCAGGTAATTGGGTATAGTAGGTTTCACTCCCTTGCCAAACTGAGCATGCTCAGGTACCCCTTCCACGCCACGCAGGGTGAAGGAGTTCTGTTGCGACTCCCACTCCACAGCCAGGCGATCGGCTGAGTTAAGCAGATCATACCGCTTTCCGGTCTTCTGCATCCCAAAATAAGCATCATAGAATAGCTTGGGTTGTCCTGAACCTGTACCCCGCTTCGTGGTGATCAGGATCACCCCATTAGCGGCCTGCGCACCGTAAATCGCAGCAGAGGAGGCATCCTTGAGTACCTGCATGCTTTCAATATCGTTGGGGTTAAGACTGCTCAGGTTTTGATTTCGGGTGGATACCCCGTCGATCACATAAAGCGGACCATTATCGTTGATGGTGTTCACACCCCTGATACGTACCATGGTGGCGGAACCGGGAGAGCCGGTCTGTCCGATATAGACACCGGGAGTTTTCCCCTGCAGCTGCTGGGTAGCAGATGAGCCGGTGGACGCTAGTAGCTGCTTGGTATCTACCACCGCCACTGAGCCGGTGATATCCTTCTTAGCCTGGGTACCATACCCCACCACCACAATCTCTTCCAACAACTCCGCGTCTTCGTGCATAACTATATTCATCGCGGAAGCACCGTCCCAGACAACTTCCTGCGCTGAAAAACCGATGTACGTAAAAACTATCGTCGCGTTTGCAGGGACATTAATCGAGAAGTTTCCGTCCACATCCGTCACCGTCCCGTTTGTGGTCCCTTTTTGAATCACATTCACCCCTATGAGCGGGGTGCCGGCCATGTCTTTTACAGTTCCCTTAAGGGGCCTGTTTTGTGCTGCGGCTCCTGATGAAAGAGCCCCAAATAACACAATCAAGCTTATCAACACACTTGACAATTTAATTCTAGCCATAATTTTTTTGTTATCAAATGAAAATTTGTAATCGAGACGCAAAAAAAAATCATACATGTTAAGAAGCGGTTACTTTTTAACGAAGATTTTGTTACTTAACATCTGGAAATTGAACAGAACTCAGAGAAACGCCTTCTAGACGGCCATGAACCGCCTTGAGAGATACGAGACCTGCAATATACCGTCGTTTTACATGGTACCCGCCACCTGTCTTTTTTGCGGTTGTGTGTCAAAAGACGGTTGTGGACAGCCCTCCTCCACCGGGGTAATTTAGTGATTTTCATTGTCTTGTTTACGATTTAAATGAAACGGATATTTCCGGGCAAAGCCGGCTGAGAGAGGATATGGTTTACAGTTAACTGAAACCCAGTGCGGTAACGGGCAATCGGAGTATGCGCGGGGATATAAAAAAGAGGCGCGGACGATTGTCATTATTCCTCCCATCGGGCTCCGCAAGGGCCTTCACACGAGAACAATGCAATGTCCACGCCCTTATTGCTAAGGGCGCTTCCATTCTTTGGCCACGTGTTTGAATTTTGCGGATTCGATAGAAAGACCAAAAAAGCGCTATATTATTTCGTACCGTGGTTTTACGGCACAAAGATAATCATTCGTTTTAAATGCTGTTATGGATCCATGGCTCTTAGTTTTTTTAAATTTAACTATCATTGACTAATGGTTCAAAGAAAACGAAATTTAACGAAACATATAACAGGAAGTTCATTGTTATTTATCAATTTTGCATTGATAGTTATCAATACGTACCCTTTTTTGTCTAAATTTGTGGTAATAAAATAATATCCAGACAGATATATGGAAACCAAAGAACAGAAATTAAAAAACACCCATCACGGGCACGCCATCAAGCGTTTCCGCCATACACTGGGCATAAAGCAGGAAGCCCTCGCCGCCGAGATGGGGCTGAGCCAGGCACTGATTTCCACTTACGAACAGAGGAAGATCCTCAACAACGATGTAATCGAACGTTTCGCCAAAGCATTGAATGTAGCTCCCGAACTGATTAAGGAGCTGGAAGAAGATCCGGTAACCTTCATTATTGAAAATAATACCTTTGAAAAGGGAAATATCAATGTCGGTTACGTTACAGGCAATACAATAACCAACAATCCAATCGAACAAATTCTCGCACTGAATCCGGATAAAACAGTAAAACCAGAATTGCAACTGGGAGATGAGACGGTTCGGCTTACGCAGTCACAAATGGGTGAGTTGTTTGATATAAAAGAAAATACGGTTACCTACCATATAAAGGAAATATATAGCACCGAAGAGTTGGAGCCGGGTTCAACTACTCGAAAAATTCGAGTAGTTCGAAAAGAAGGTGACAGAATCGTTAACAGGAATATAGATTTTTACAATCTTGATATGATTATATCGGTAGGATACAGAGTTAGCTCCAAGCGAGGAATACAATTCCGCCAATGGGCAAATAAGGTATTAAAAGGCTATGCAATAAACCAGCGGGTGGAGCAGCTTGAAAAGACAGTTGCAAAACATGAAGGAAAAATAAATTTCTTTGTCCGAACTGCAATTGGATTTAGAACACCATAATGCCCAATATCCGCTTTTTAATTTGATATCATTGTTATTGATAAAATCATTTTGATGATGCAGATCTAGCTACATTTGCGGTAATAAATAATAGATGTTTGTCGCAGGTCAGGAATCATCTGACTCATACGTTTTCCAGTTTCTTGCGGAAACGATGCGCCAGCAGGACAGTGTTCTTCAGGTACTCGAATTCCAGCTCAAAACACTCGGAAAAGAGGTTGGTACCCATGTTGTCCTCTATCTGGGCCTCCGTCCATAGTTTGCCTCCGACAAGGTGGAGACTGTTGAAAAGCTCCTCATCCTCAATATCGGAGACATAGAGGAAGATCAGCCGCTTAGTGGTCTCGTTCTCGAAAGTGTACTTCAACAGGAACCGCAGCGGGAGATGCTTGTTGCCACACTCGCAGCTGATGCTGTTGTGCACACTCTCATCAATATCATGGTCATACTGCATATACTTCTCAAACGGATGGTCCAAGAGGCCGGGGTTGAGCAGACGCAACGCATCTCTCTCCTGGAGATAGATTCTGCCGTTGAGTATGAGTGCAACGCGCACCACCGGATGCATAAAGTGGTTCTTCAGGTCTTTGGTGATCGACTTGGCTACCCTTCCGGTCACATCGCCGCTCTCGGTCACCACCGGCAGCCACTCTTCCTTATATAGCTTCTTGCGGAGGAAATACAGACGCGCGCTTTCCATCAGGATCACCGCTACCAGAAACGCCTGCGCGGTAATCCGGATCCAGTTGTAGTGAAGCACCTCGGATCCGGCACCACCCAGCAACAGCACCGCCATCACCAGCAGCAGGTGGACCGAAAGCCCGTATTGTGTCTGGAAAGCCACGCGAAAGGTCTCCTTCAGGTAGTTGCGCATCAGCACATTTTCTTTCTTTGCCGAGCGCGACACGATCCTGGTGCGTGCAAGGCGCGCCACAATGAGTACAAGCACGAAGATGATCTCCACGATCACAAAACGACTGATGAGTGTCAGCTGCGTGAAAAAGCAAAGCGAGAGAGAGAAGGCAATGGCAAAGGTGATCAGTGAGATCTGATAGATGAGTCGTGCCGGCTTCTTCACCCCCAGAAAGCCCGCCAGAGACAACAACAGGCCCGCTCCCATCGCAGCAACAACCTCGATGGTGCCTGCAAGGAAAGAAAAAACCAACATCGGGATCAGTCCGAATGCGGGGTTCTTTGTTATTTTCTGGATCAAGGATGACTCTCCCATAATATTGATGGCTGCAGAACAAAAAAAGCTGCAGCGTTAGCACGACTCTCTCTTTATTTGTAGAACACTACCCTTAACTGAAAAGCGACCATGGATATGCGCATTCCATATGTTCTCTATCATAACAAAAAAAAAGATTTTTTGTTTACCGGCATACCAAACGAATACCGCCCGGATCATCTCCGGACGGTATCTGAGGGCAAGGATTCAGGCATCGCCTGAAAGGAACCCGCTGAAATTTCAAAGCGACTCCTTAAAGAA
>JAQVWR010000008.1 GCA_028709605.1 Proteiniphilum sp. | reverse complement strand
TGCATTCCCATCATCTTCCTCACTGCCAAAAACAGGGAGAACGATATGCTGACCGGCTTTTCGCTTGGCGGGGATGACTATATCTCCAAACCTTTCTCGGTGAAGGAGGTGATTGCCCGTGTGAAAGCACTTCTGAAGCGCACATCCCTGGTGCGGATGCCGGCAGAGACCCGGTGGAGCTACCGGGGACTGACCATCGATATTCGTGCCGACAGGGTGTCTATTGACGATGCGGAGGTGTCACTCACCAAGAAGGAGTTTGAGATCCTGTCGTTGTTGGCACAGGTGGCTCCCAATGTGCTTACCCGTGCGGAGATCCTCGGCAGCGTCTGGGGCGATCATGAGTACGTGCTCGACCGCACCGTCGATGTGCATATTACCCGTCTCCGAAAGAAGCTGGGCGAGTATGCGGGCATCATTGTGAACCGTTCCGGTTTCGGTTATTACCTGAACCTCGATCCCGGGAAAGAGCCATGAAAAAAAAGTTCTCCTTCAAACGGCGCATCCTGCTGTCTTTCTCTCTGATCATTGCCCTCTTCACCGCGGGTGTCATCTTTTTTGAGCAGCAACAGGTGAAACAGGAACGTACCGGTAGCCTGGAGCGGATGCTCGACAACGATGCGCTGCTGATCGCAAACTACCTCCGGAAAAACCATATCCTCAGAGAAAATGATACCGCCAGGCTGGTAGAGCTGCTGCAGTATATGCATCCGGAGCTGCGCCTTACGCTGATTGGCCGCGAGGGAGAGGTGCTGTTCGACAACCGGATGGAAGCAGTTGCCATGGAGAACCACCTGATGCGTCCCGAGATACAGAAAAGCATCACCGAAGGCAGCGGTTCGGATATCCGCCGTTCTGCCAGCAATCAGTTGGAGTATCTTTACTATGCAAAGAAAACAGCGGGGGGCTTTGTCCGGGTCGCCTTTCCCTACGATGTGGATCTGCGCTCCTTTATTCATTCGGGCAATTCTTTTACCTACTATATCCTCCTCTTCTTTATCGTTTGTGTGCTGATGATGATTTATTTCGCCAATCGTTTCTCCAGGTCGATACGGGAGTTGAGAGAGTTCTCCCAGAACGTAAAAAAGGGAGCATCGATTCCTCCCTCTTTTGTTTTTGCCGACGACGAGGTGGGTGAGGTAAGCGCAGTCATTGTAGAAAATTACAACCTGTTGCAGGAAAACCGACGTTGTCTGGCAGCCGAGCGGGAGAAGCTGTTGCAGCACTTCCAATTCTCGGAAGAAGGTATCGCCATCTTCTCGGCAGCGCGGAAACAGCTTTATGCCAATTCCCATTTTCTGCAATATCTCAACGTGATCCTTGAGTCACCCACATTGATCACGGAAAATCTCTTTGCAGATCCTGCATTCAGGAAGGTGGTGCGTTTCCTCGAAAAGGATGCTCCATCTGAGCAGGTCTTTTCACAACGCATCAACAAGAGCGGAAAAATGTTCAATGTGCGGGTGATCATCTTCGAGGATCGAAGCTTTGAGCTCTATATCAGTGATATCACCAAGATGGAGAAGCGACGGCTGCTCAAACAGGAGATGACCAACAACATCGCTCATGAGCTGCGGACACCCGTGACCAGCATCCGCGGATACCTGGAGACGATCCTGAGCCTCTCCGGCGACGACATCGACGACCGTGTACGTGCCTTTCTCGACAGAGCCTATGCACAGACCATCCGCCTCTCTGAGCTCATCCAGGATATCAGCATGCTCACCAAGATCGAAGAGGCATCCGATCGGTTTGAACTGGAATCGGTGAATATCCGGGCTCTGCTGTACGAACTGGAGAGCGACCTGGCAGAGAAAATGGCGGAGAAGGGCGACCGTTTCATGGTTGAGGTGGATGAGCAGGTTGTGCTTTACGGTAGCCGGACATTACTCTACTCCATCTTCCGCAACCTGACGGAGAATGCCATCGCCTACGGCGGTGAGGATATCGACATCGTGATCCGTTGTTATAGCGGGAACGAAGATGTCTTTTATTTTGAGTTTCATGATACCGGTGCCGGACTGGAGGAAAAGCATCTGGTGCGCATCTTCGAACGGTTTTACCGGGTGAATGAGGGACGCACCCGCAAGACGGGAGGCTCCGGACTGGGCCTTTCCATCGTGAAGAATGCGGTGCTCTTCCATAAGGGGAGCATCCTTGCCCGTAACCGTGCCGAAGGAGGTCTCTCCTTCCTGATCACTTTCCCGAAAATACGCAGTTAGGGTTGTCCTGTGAATCTGTTGCGCACCGGAAATCGGATTTTTCGGCAAATCGTTGTATATTTGTTTTTTTTACGATGATACATTGATTGGAATTGAATCATATGAAGTATGTAGGAGCACATATCAGCGCATCAGGCGGTGTGGAAAATGCACCGCTCAACGCCCACGCCATCGGGGCAAAGGCATTCGCCTTTTTTACGAAGAACCAGCGGCAGTGGTTCGCTGCCGCCTATACCGAACAGAATATCGATCTGTTCCGCTCCCGTTGCCTTGAGTTTGGCTTTTCACCGGATCATATCCTCCCGCACAGCAGCTATCTGATCAACCTGGGTAATCCGGGCGAAGAGGAGGTGCAGAAATCACGTGCCGCTTTCAACGATGAGATGAAGCGGTGCGGGCAGCTCGGCCTCAACCGGCTCAACTTCCATCCGGGAAGCCACCTGAACCGGATCTCTGTGGATGACTGCCTCGACCGGATCGCCGAATCGATCAACCTGGCACTGGAGAGAACCGGCGGGGTGACTGCCGTAATCGAGAATACGGCAGGGCAGGGCACGAATCTGGGGCATACCTTTGAGCAGATTGCCCAGATCATCGACAAGGTGGAGGACAAAAGCAGGGTGGGGGTCTGTCTGGATACGGCCCATACCCTGGCTGCGGGTTACGAGATCAGAACCCGGGAAGGATTCGAGGATACCTTTCGGAAATTTGACGGGATCATCGGCTTTCGTTACCTGAAAGGCATGCACATCAACGACTCCAAGAAAGAACTGGCTACGCGGGTGGACCGCCATGACAGCCTCGGCAAGGGGGTGATGAACATGGATCTCTTTACCTTGATCATGAATGATCCCCGCTTCGATGACCTGCCGCTGATCCTTGAGACCCCCGATGAAACCCTCTGGGCGGAAGAGATCCGGATGCTTTATGCATTGCAGCAGTCTTCTCACTGATCATTTGCCATAAAAAAACGCCGTATCCCGAAAGGTACGGCGCTTTTTCAATTTTCCTCAGTCTTCCTCAATTTTCCTCAGTCTTCCTCAATCTGATTCAATCGAGTCTGATCTCATCCACAAAGACAAAAGCTCTGTTGCCCTTGCCGGGGTGCCATTCCGGTATCAGGGAGGGCTTCACTGTCACTTTGAAGTAACGGGCAGTCACCGGTGCGAAGGTGAACGTGTGGTCAGAGATATCGGACCAGTGTTCTTTTCTGTCGTCGGTAATCTTTTGTGCCACAACTTGTGTGAAGCGCTTGTTGTCGTCAGAGCTCTCGATGAGGAGCTCCGATGCGTCGAAGATCCAGTCACCTGTCACCACTGCTGTGCGGATCTCCGCTGTGTGGATTGCGGTGGGCTGCAGCAGGTCGATCACTGCCACCAGATCCTCTTTCTGAAAACCGATCCATCGACCGGAGCGATAATAGGTGCTGTTGCCGTACAAGCCGTCCACCAGCATGGCTGCCCCGTCGTATGCGTAACCGCTGGCGGGTGTGGTGAGCAGCTCTGTGGGCTTAAAGCTGGAGGCGCTGATAGCAATCTTCTCACTGAAGAGCTTGCTCTTCTTGCCCTGACGGATGGCCATCGCCTTCAGTTCGCAGTTTTCCCGGATGGCTAATGTGCCTTCATACCTCTGCGACGATTCGGTGGGCTCGCTTCCGTCCAGCGTGTAGTAAACCGGTGCATCGTCGATCGTGCTGAAGGTTACGTCGAGTGCGTTGGTATCGAAATTGGGTGTCAGCTTCGCTTCTACATCGAATACGTGGGTGGCGTAATGGTATCCCAGCTTGTCATACAGAGCCAGCAGCCGGGGCAGGCGACTCAGGAACGCAGCGTAATCTTTCTTTGCCGGTTCCATCCACTGTACCTCGCACATGGCTGCCAGTCGCGGCAGGGTCATATATTCCACATGCTCCTTTTCACTGACATACTCCGTCCAGAGGTTGGCTTGTGCACCCAGAATATGGTTTTTTTGCTCCGTAGTAAGCTGATCGGGTGCCGGCTCAAAGCTATAGACCTGTTCCAGAGGCAGGTACCCGCCGATCGCCAGCGGTTCCCCGTCGGTATGCTGCGTCTGATAATAATCGAAGTAGCAGTAGGTGGTCGGGGTCATGATCACATCGTGACCCATCTGTGCGGCCTGTATGCCTCCTCCCATGCCGCGCCACGACATCACCGTAGCGTTGGGGGCCAGCTCACCTTCCAGGATCTCATCCCAGCCGATGATGTTGCGTCCGTGCTCGTTCAGGAACTTCTCGATGCGGGCAGTCACGTAGCTCTGCAGGTAGTGCTCAGCCAAGTGTCCGTCGTGGTCGGTCAGCCCCAGCTCCCTGATGCGGGCCTGACAATCGGGGCATTTCTCCCAGCGTGTCTTGGGCGCTTCGTCACCGCCGATATGAATGTATTCGGAGGGGAAGATCTCCATCACCTCTGTCAGCACTGCCTCCAGAAAGGTGAAGGTCTCTTCCTTACCGGGGCAGAGCACATCTTCGAAGATACCCCACTTACGCGCTACCTCATAGGGGCCTCCGGTACATCCCAGCTCCGGATAGGCGGTCAGCGCAGCCAGCATATGTCCCGGCAGATCTATTTCGGGGATGATGGTGATGTATCGCTCTGCCGCATAGGCAACCACCTCTTTTAGCTCTTCCTTTGTGTAGAAGCCGCCGTGTGGTGTGCCGTCATATTGGTCCGTGTTGCGGCCGATCACCGTCTCGTTACGCATCGAGCCGACCTCCGTCAGCTTCGGATAGGCGTCAATTTCGATACGCCACCCCTGATCCTCGGTCAGGTGCCAGTGAAAACGGTTGATGTTGTGCAATGCCAACAGGTCGATATATTTTTTTACAAATTCCACTGGTTGAAAGTGACGGGCCACATCGAGCATCATGCCGCGGTAGGCAAAGCGGGGTGCATCATTGATGGTGGCCGCAGCAAAGGAGACCTGTTTGTAGTTGCCTGCAGGAACCGATTTGCGCAGCGTTTGGATACCGTAGAAGACCGCTGCTTCGGAGGCTCCCTCAATGCGGATCGTTTGGCCGGTTACGCTGATCCGGTATGCTTCCGGGTTGTCATGCTGCAGTCCCAGGGAGAGAATCACGGCATCTTTTTCGGCAGCTGCCGTAGTCACTGCCGGCTTGATGCCGGCCGACAGCTCTATGTAATCGGCCAGAAACGCAGCGTTGCGCTCCATCTTCTCGTTTCCTTCCGGGTATACGATCTTGGTGGAACTGGTGAGCGTGAATGCTTCTCCCTCCGTCATCTCAATCTGTTCGGGCAGGGGCACCACCTGGTAGTTTGCTTCGGCCGATCCTTTGCCTCCTGTGCTACAGGCGAAAAACAGGATGACAACAGTCGTTAGTAATTGTAGTCTGATTATTTTCTTCATGTTATGTAAATTTTATGAATTGATTATTCAGATATTCTATGGAGTGCATTAATTGTCTGTCGCACCTTATTGGCACAGGTGACCGGTACTGCATACTCGTCGATTACGATCGTTTCACCACCCATCTTCACATTCGGATTACGGTAAATCATTCCGCTCTCCGTCAGTTCCCGTGCAGAAAGATGAAACTCCCGTGCACCGGTGGTCTGTGCCAGGGAGGCAATGTTCTGTGCATTCACACCGCTGCCCGGCATGATGATGATCCTTTCACCGGCTCGTTTCACTAACTCCCGAAGCAGGGAGATTCCCTGCTCCGCCTTGGATTGCTGACCGGAAGTGAGAATCCGGTCGCACCCCAGCTCAATGACCCGTTCCAGGCTCTCATACGGATCACGGCACATGTCGAACGCCCGGTGGAAAGTGACGCTCATCCCCTGTGCGGCATCCATCAGTTCCCTGTTGCGCGGCAGATCAATTTCGCCGTTGGCCGTGAGGCAGCCGATGACGATACCATCCGCACCCAGTCTGCGGGCCATTTCGATCTCTTTCAGCATAATGCGGTGCTCCAGGTCGGAGTAGAGAAAATCACCCCCGCGGGGACGAATGATCACGTGCAGCTTGATCTGCAGCAGCTCTCGTGCCAGTGCGATCTCTCCATAGGAGGGAGTGGTACCTCCCTCGGGAATGGCGGCGCAGAGTTCCACCCTGTATGCCCCTCCCTTTTGCGCCTCCAGACAGCTGACCACCGAGTTGGCGCAAATTTCCAGTTTGTAGTCACTCATGACTGTTTTATGATCCGAAAAAAACGATATTATTTTAAATATTTTAGCGAAAGTAATATATTTACTTAAAGCAGGCAAATAATCGAATGGATGGGGTGTCTTTTTTTAAATATTTTTGTTTATCATTCCGGAATTTTCTATTTTTACAATCAATAAGTCAATCATTCCTTTACAAATGGAATATTGTTGAGCAGGTATTTCCAAATATGAGGGGGAATGATCTTACATCCTGATGTAACAAGTTTTAATCGAATCATTGAATGAAAACCACTTTATCTGACCGCTTGCCGCACTACCCGCAGTTCCGGGAAGGGATCCGTCGTGCGCCGGACCGCGGTTACCGGCTTACGAAAGCACAGACCCGAACAGCCCTGCAGAATGCTTTACGGTATATCCCTCCCGCGTTGCATGAACAGCTGGCACCGGAGTTCCTTGATGAGCTGAAAACGCGCGGAAGGATCTACGGCTATCGCTATCGTCCCGAAGGTGATCTACAAGCAAAGCCGGTGGATCAGTACAGAGGAAATTGCCTGGAGGGGAAAGCGTTTCAGCTGATGATCGACAATAACCTCTGTTTCGACATTGCGCTCTATCCCTATGAGCTGGTCACCTACGGCGAGACAGGCCAGGTCTGCCAGAACTGGATGCAGTACCGGCTGATCAAAAAATACCTGGAAGTGATGACGCAGGAGCAGACGTTGGTAGTGGAGAGCGGACACCCGCTGGGATTGTTCAAATCCAAACCCGATGCGCCGCGTGTGATCATCACCAACTCGATGATGGTGGGCAGGTTCGATAACCAGTCCGACTGGGAGGTGGCAGCACAGATGGGAGTGGCCAACTACGGACAGATGACCGCCGGCGGATGGATGTATATCGGTCCCCAGGGCATCGTGCATGGCACGTTTAATACCCTGCTCAATGCCGGACGGCTCAAGCTGGGTATCCCGCAGGAGGGTGACCTGCGGGGACACCTCTTTGTCTCGTCGGGTCTCGGCGGGATGAGCGGTGCACAGCCCAAGGCGGCTGAGATCGCCGGCGCGGCAGCACTCATTGCGGAGGTAGACCGCTCGCGCATCGACACACGCCTGACACAGGGATGGGTGCAGATGGTGACGGACGATCTGTGCAAAGCGTTCGACTGGGCCCTGGCGGCAGTGAAGCGTCGCGAGCCTCTCACCGTTGCCTATCACGGCAATATTGTGGATCTGTTGGAGTATGCAGCTGAGAAGGAGATACCCATCGACCTGCTGAGCGACCAGACCTCCTGTCATGAGCCCTATAGTGGCGGCTACTGTCCGGCAGGTATCAGCTTTGAGGAACGCACCCGTCTGTTGCATAAGGATCGGGGACGGTTCAGGGAGTTGGTGGATCGCTCACTGCGCCGCCATTTCAACGTGATCGCAAAGCTCACGGAGCGGGGCACCTACTTCTTCGACTATGGCAACTCTTTTATGAAAGCGGTGTATGATGCAGGAGTGAAGGAGATCTCGAGAAACGGCATCGACGAGAAAGACGGGTTTATCTGGCCTTCCTATGTGGAGGATATCATGGGTCCCGAGCTGTTCGACTATGGCTACGGCCCCTTCCGGTGGGTATGCCTGAGCGGAAAGCATGAGGACCTGATCCGTACCGACCGGGCGGCCATGGAGTGCATCGACCCGCACCGTCGCCCGCAGGACCGCGACAACTGGGTATGGATCCGCGATGCGGAGAAGAACCGGCTGGTAGTAGGTACCCAGGCACGTATCCTTTACCAGGATGCAGAGGGGCGGCTGAAGATCGCACTACGCTTCAACGAGATGGTGCGCAACCGCCAGATTGGACCCGTAATGGTGGGGCGTGACCATCATGATGTGAGCGGCACCGACTCGCCCTTCCGGGAGACGGCCAACATCCGCGACGGTAGCAACGTGATGGCCGATATGGCGGTCCAGTGCTTCGCCGGCAATGCCGCGCGCGGCATGAGCCTGGTGGCCCTGCACAACGGCGGCGGCGTGGGCATCGGAAAGGCGGTGAATGGCGGCTTCGGCATGGTGCTCGACGGCAGCGAACGGGTGGATGAGATCCTCCGCTCCGCCATGTGCTGGGATGTGATGGGTGGCGTGGCGCGTCGTGCCTGGGCCCGCAACCCCCATGCGATGGATACCATACGAATGTTCAACCGATCGCACCCGGATGATTATCAGATCACCGAGCCCTTTGAGGCAGACAGGGAGCTGCTGGACAGCCTGCTCTCTGAGGAATGAGCGCCCTGCATCAAGAAATCATCCCCAAAAAACGAACGAAATCGGAATTATAACGATACATTTGCAACGAAACAAATTTATTGCGAAACATTACATCATCAATGAACAGGATCATGGAGTGCGTACCCAATTTCAGTGAGGGACGCGACAAAGCAAAAGTAGAAAAGATCGCGGATGCTTTCCGCGGCAGAGAAGGGGTGAAACTGCTCGATTACAGCAGCGATGCGGACCATAACCGATCGGTGATCACCGTCGTGGGTGAACCCGAAGCATTGAAGCATGCGGTGATCGATGCGGTGGGAAGGGCGGTGGAGCTGATCGATCTGACACAGCACAGGGGACAGCATCCCCGCATGGGTGCGGTGGATGTGGTGCCCTTTATCCCCATCCGCAACGTGACGATGGAGGAGGCGATTGCCCTCTCGAAAGAGGTGGCACAAACGGTGGCGGATCAATATCGACTGCCGGTGTTCCTCTATGAGAAATCGGCCTCTGCACCGCATCGCGAGAACCTTGCAGCTGTGCGTAAGGGTGAATTCGAAGGGCTTGCGGAGAAGATGCAGCTGCCGGAGTGGCAGGCCGATTTTGGTCCCGCGGAGCCGCATGCCACCGCGGGAGCCGTTGCCGTGGGTGCACGCATGCCGCTGGTGGCCTACAATGTGAACCTGGGCACCGGTGACCTTGCCATCGCCACGGCCATCGCTAAAAAGGTGCGCTACATAGGGGGCGGTCTCCGTTACTGCAAGGCGATGGGGGTAGCCCTGGAGGAGAGGGGCATCACCCAGGTCTCGATGAACCTGACCGACTATACCAAAACCGCCATCTACCGCGCTCAGGAGTTGGTGCGGATCGAAGCACGGCGCTACGGGGTATCTGTGGTGGGAGCTGAGGTGATCGGTCTGGTGCCGATGGAAGCACTGGTCGATGCCGCCGCCTACTACCTGGGACTGGATCATTTTTCCATGAGCCAGGTGCTTGAAGCAAAACTAATGGAATAGATGAACTGGATCGAACTGACCGCCGCCATTTTCGGTGTGATCAGCGTATGGTATGCCCGCAAAGAGAGGATCCTGGTCTTTCCATTCGGAATCATCAACGTGGCGATCTACATCTACATCTGTTTCGAGGCACGTCTCTATGCCAATGCCGGCATCAACATGGCCTACCTGGGATCGAATATCTACGGATGGTATATGTGGTCCCGTACCGGAGACGACAATCAGCAGCTGCAGATCAAACGCAATACCTCCACACAGAAGATTTTTTCCTGGGGTGCAGTCGGTTTGATCTATGCTTCGGTATTCCTCCTTCTGCGCTGGGCGAACAGGAACGATGCCGCCTATATGGCTTCATGGCTGCCATGGATCGATGCGTTCAACACCTCTTTCTTTCTGGTGGCCACGATCCTGATGGCGGTGAAGAAGCTGGAGAACTGGCAGTTCTGGATCATCGGAAACATCGTTTCGATCCCGATCTATCTCTCGCAAGGGTTGTACTTCACCTCTCTGCAGTATACCGTCTTCCTGGTACTGGCCATCCTTGGGTGGAGAGAGTGGAAAGCAAAAGAAAAACAAAACAATGATGCATAACCTTATGATCAAACATGCCGCGCAGGTGGTCACCTGCAGTGGCTTTGAAGGGAAGAGAGGCAGGGAGATGGCCGACCTGCGGGTGATTGAAAACGGTACGGTGATCGTAACCGGCGGCATCATCTCTCATGTACTGAAACCGGGTGAGCCTGTGCCGGTGAACGAGTCGGACTACACCGTGATCGACGCCACGGGCAAAGCATTGTTGCCCGGCTTTGTCGATCCCCATACCCACTTCGTTTTCGGCGGCTACCGCGAGGAGGAGTTCTCCTGGCGAATGCGGGGCGACAGCTATATGGCGATCATGCAGCGGGGCGGAGGCATCGTCTGCACCACTCATGCCACACGTGCCGCCACGGAGAAGGAGCTGATCGTATCGGGACGGCAGCGGCTGGATGCGATGATGCGGCTCGGCATCACCACCGTGGAGGGCAAGAGCGGCTACGGACTGGACCGGGAGACCGAGCTGAAACAGCTGCGGGTGATGCGCCACCTGAATGAGAGCCACCCGATAGATATCGTTGCTACCTTTATGGGGGCACATGCGGTACCGGAGGAGTGGAAGGGCAGGGAGGATGCCTTTATCGACTTCCAGATAGAGGAGATGTTTCCGCTGGTGGCGAAAGAAGGACTGGCGGTAGCGGCGGATATCTTCTGCGAAAAGGGGGTCTTCTTAATCGACCAGTCTCGCCGATACCTGCTGGCTGCCCGGGAACAGGGGTTGCAGCTAAAAATACATGCCGATGAAATTGCACCCCTGGGAGGTGCTGAGCTGGCGGCGGAGCTGCACTGCCTCTCTGCCGATCACCTGCTGCAGGCCTCCGACAAGGGGATCCGCGCCCTGGCGGAAGCAGGTACGGTGGCTACACTACTGCCCCTCACCGCCTTCTCGCTGCGCGAGCCCTATGCCCGTGCCCGTACGATGATCGATGCCGGCTGCGTGGTGGCGCTGGCTTCCGACCTCAACCCGGGCAGCTCCTTCACCGCCTCGGTGCCGCTGCTCTTCGCCCTGGCCTGCATCTATATGCAGCTGACGCCAGAGGAGGCGGTGACCGCTTTCACCCTCAACAGTGCGGCAGCCCTCGGCCGTGCCGACCGTATCGGCAGCATCGATGTGGGCAAGCAGGGCGACCTGGTGTTGCTGCAGTTCCCTTCCTACAAGTTCTTGCCTTACCATGTGGGGATGAATATCGTAGAGAAGGTGATAAAAAAAGGGATACTCATTGTCGATAATGCTTAAAATTTGTACCATATGAAGAAATTACAGGATCTGACCTTGAAAGAATTTCTGGAAAAAACCGCTGCCAATGAGGCGGTGCCGGGCGGAGGAAGTACTGCGGCACTGACTGCTGCGATCGCTGCCGCACTGGGAGAGATGGTGGCCAACCTGACCATCGGAAAGAAGCACTATGTCGGGGTGGAGGAGCGAATGCGGGAGCTGGCAACTGAATTGCATGCTTGCCGGAGCCGGTTTGTGAATGATATCGACCGCGATGCGGAGGCCTACCGGCTGGTGATGGAGGCTTACCGGCTGCCAAAGGAGGACGAAGCGGCAAAACGGCTGCGCAGCGACAGGATCGGGGAAGCGATGGAAACAGCTGCCCGGGTACCCATGGAGGTGGCGGAAAAAGCTTTTGAGATGCTCCACCTGCTGGCAGAAACCATCGGAAAAGGGAACTGCAACGCGGTGACCGACGGGTTGGTGGGCGCTATGGCCTGCCGCACCGCCATCATGGGAGCGCTGCTCAACGTGCGCATCAACCTGGGAGGCATCCGCGACGATCTCCTCGTACAAGCGCTGGCGTCGAAATGCGACCGGCTGGAGGAAGAAACTACCGCCATGGAACAGGAACTGATCGCCCTTGTCAAAAAACAACTGTAGGAAAGACCATTCACCAACATCACAAGGAAACGGGCATGACAATATGAAAAACATCTATTATATTGGAAAAGAGGAACTGACCATCGAGGACCTGGAATGGATCATCACGGAGAACATTCGCGTGGAGATGGCACCCGAAGCCAGGGAGAGGATACAGAAGTGTCGCGATTACCTCGACCGGAAGATGGAGAGACAAACGGAACCGATCTACGGTATCACCACCGGCTTCGGCTCCCTCTGCGACCACACTATCTCAGGCAATGATCTCAATACCCTGCAGGAGAATCTGGTGAAGTCACATGCCTGCAGTGTGGGCAAAGAGGTGGCGCCGCTGATCGTGAAGCTGATGTTCCTGTTGAAAGCACATGCCCTCTCGCTGGGGTACAGCGGGGTGCAAGTGGCCACCGTGCAGCGGATGCTCGACTTCTTCAACAACGACATCCTCCCCGTGGTCTACGACAAGGGATCGCTCGGTGCGTCGGGCGACCTGGCACCGCTGGCTAATCTCTTCCTGCCGCTGATCGGGGTGGGGGATGTCTTTTACAAGGGACAGAAGCGTGACATCGGAGCGGTACTCGATGAGTTCGGGTGGAATCCGGTGCGGCTGAAAAGTAAGGAGGGACTGGCACTGCTGAACGGCACCCAGTTTATGTCGGCACATGGTGTTTATGCCATCATGAAAGCGAAGCGTCTCTCCAAACGGGCCGACCTGATCGCTGCCCTCTCGCTCGATGCCTACGACGGCCATCTTGAGCCATTCGACGAGCGGCTCCACCGGATCCGTCCTCACCGCGGCCAGCAGGAGACCAGCCGGAATATCCGCTGCTTCCTGCAGGGAAGTGAGATCATCACCCGCGAGAAGCAACACCTGCAAGACCCCTATTCGTTCCGCTGCGTACCGCAAGTACACGGCGCTACGAAGGATGCCATCGAATATGTGAAACAGGTGGTGGTGACCGAGATCAACTCGGTGACCGACAACCCCACCATCTTCCCCGACGACGATGAGATCCTCTCCGGTGGAAACTTCCACGGTCAGCCGCTGGCCATCTCCTTCGACTTTCTCGCGATCGCCCTGGCGGAGCTGGGCAACATCTCCGAGCGGCGCACGGCACAGCTGATCCTCGGCAAACGGGGATTGCCCGAGTTCTTAGTGGCTAATCCCGGCCTCAACTCCGGCTTTATGATCCCCCAGTACGTAGCGGCATCGGTGGTGAGCCAGAACAAGATGTACAGCTATGCGGCTAGCACCGACTCCATCGTCTCCTCCAACGGACAGGAGGACCATGTGAGTATGGGTGCCACCGCAGCCATCAAGCTGCTACCGCTGATGGACAACCTCGACATCATCCTCTCCATTGAGCTGATGAATGGCGTGCAGGCGCTGGAGTTCCGCCGTCCCCTCTGCTCATCGCCCCTCATCGAGAAGGTGGTGAAGGCCTATCGCAAGGAGGTGCCCTTCATCAATGAGGATATTGTGATGTACAAGGAGATCCGTAAGACTGTGGCCTTCCTGAACCGGCTCGATGTGGATGCACTGATGGGGCAGATTTAACGGTTCATTGCCTGAAAAACGAATCGGTTTGTGTATCTTTGCGCATTCGATCAATCAAACAGAGTAAACTTACAACAAAATGGTAGAGAATTTGAGGAAATCGCTCAGGGATTCTGCAGCGGCAAGATGGACCGCACTGCTCATTGTCTCCTTCACGATGATGTGCGGATATTTTTTAACTGATATCATGGCTCCGCTGGCAGGCCTCCTGGAGGGACAACTTGGCTGGTCACGCGCCGAATATGGTACCTTCACCAGCTCCTACGGCTGGTTCAACGTCTTTCTGCTGATGCTGATCTTTGGCGGGATCATCCTCGACAAGCTGGGGGTACGCATAACCGGTCTGGGCGCTGCCTCGGTGATGGTGATCGGTACGGCTATCAAGTACTGGGCGGTCTCGACCGATGCACTGGGCAGTGCAACCCTCTTCGGCCTCAATGCACAGGTGTTCTGGGCCAGCATCGGCTTCGCTACCTTTGCCGTGGGTGTTGAGGTGGCCGGCATCACCGTCTCGAAGATCATTGTGAAATGGTTCAAGGGCAAGGAGATGGCCATGGCCATGGGGATGGAGATGGCGATGGCCCGCATCGGTACGGCCATGGCGCTCGGTTTTTCGGTACCGATTGCCAAGGCAACCGGTGTGATCGATGTCTCCCGTCCGGTGCTGGTGGCATTGATCGGCCTCTGCATCGGTCTGATCTCCTTTATTGTCTACGTGACGATGGACAAGAAGCTGGATGCATCGGAAGCTACGGACGCAGTGGAACACAACGACGCGGAAGAGGAGTTTCGAATTGCTGATATCGGCAAGATCCTGACCAACAAAGGATGGTGGTTTATTGCCATTCTCTGTGTGCTGTTCTACTCGGCTGTCTTTCCCTTCCTGAAATATGCCACCGACCTGATGGTGAACAAGTTCGGTGTGAAGGAGGATCTGGCGGGACTGATCCCGATGCTGCTCCCCTTCGGCAATATCCTGCTCACGCCGCTCTTCGGGGGAATCTATGACCGAAAAGGGAAAGGGGCAACCATCATGATTATCGGAGCCGTGTTGCTGATCTTTGTCCATGCGCTCTTCTCGATACCGGGTCTCAATAGCTGGATCTTCGCCATGGTCCTGGTGGTGGTGCTGGGGATCGCCTTCTCACTGGTGCCCTCCGCCATGTGGCCCTCCGTGCCCAAGATCATTCCTGAAAAGCGGCTGGGTACCGCCTATTCGTTGATCTTCTGGGTACAGAACTGGGGACTGATGGGCGTACCCCTCCTGATCGGCTGGGTGCTCGAGAAGTACTGCGTAACCGGACAGACTATCCGCAACGGCCTTGCCGTCAACACCTATGACTATACGTTGCCGATGCTGATCTTCACCAGCTTTGGTATACTGGCACTGATCTTCGCTTTCCTGCTGAAAGCAGAGGATAAGAAGAAGGGATACGGACTGGAATCACCCAATATCCAGTCGTAAGATAGCTGTAAGCAATAAGCAATAAGCAATAAGCTGAAAGCTTTGAACCAGGAATAAAAAAGACTCGTGGCTGGCAGCCATGGGTTTTTTTATGTAAGCGGTATCAGCCAGGCGGCGTAGATATGGCTCGCCAATCCCAGGAGTACAAAGAGATGAAAAACGGCATGGACAAACTCCTTTCGCGCCGTAGCGTAGATCACTGCCCCGGCAATATAGAAAATGCCGCCGCCGATGAGCCAGATCACTGTATCCATGGCATCCAGTCGTTGGGCTACTTCCATTAGCGGCTTAAAGGCGATCAGCACGATCAGTCCCATCACTACATAGGAGGTTGTCTGGAGATGGCTGTTTCGCTTCAGCGGCCGGAAGCTGATGCAGATGCCGGTGAGGGCAATGACCCAGACCAGCGTGAACATCAGCCAGCTCCAGAAGGGTTCATCTCGCAGCAGGATCAACGTGAAGGGGGAGTAGCTGGCCGCGATCAGCAGGTAGATGGCCGCATGGTCGAAATGGCGCAGCTTCGCTTTGCGCTGCGGCTCCTGCACATAATGATAGAGGGTGGAGGTACCCATGCAGCCGATCATTCCCAATCCGAAAAGGGCAAATGCTACCACCGCCCTCGAGTCATCCGCCACAACCGCTTTTCCGATCAATAGGATCGCAGCAGCGAAGCTCATCAGCACGCCGAAGCCATGCGTCAGGTAGTTGGCTCTCTCTTCGCGGAGGGTATAGAATTTTTCTTTTGTCATTCCGACTGCAAATCTACCGTAATTTTTCCAATAAACCTGATCACTGCTCCTTTTATGCGGAAATCTGCCAAAACGTCATATTTTGTTGTTTGGCAAAGAATTTGATCCCTATCTGTTGGTTGTGTGGCAGTTATTTTCTGCATAGCGGCTTTTGAGTAGCTGCCGTTGCACAACAGAAGCAGAATTGAATGACAATTGAAAACAGCAGCATATGAATTTCAACAATTTTACCATAAAGGCGCAGGAGTCGGTGCAGAAAGCGATCGACCTGGCGCAGGCGAACAACCAGCAGATGATCGAGCCGTTGCATCTGCTCAAGGGTGTGATGCAGGCAGGTGAGAATGTGACCGCCTTTCTCTTTCAGAAGCTGGGGGTGAACCGTCGCCAGCTGGAAACGGTGCTCGATCGGGAGATCGGCTCCTATCCGCGCGTGTCGGGCGGCGAGCCGATATTGGGGCGTGAGACCAACGCGGTGTTTCAGAAGGCGGCAGACCTTGCCGCGAAGATGGGCGATCAGTTTGTCTCGGTGGAACATCTGCTCCTGGCGCTGGTGGAGGTGAACAGCAATGCCTCACGGATGATGCAGGATGCAGGCATCACCGCCGGCACCCTGAAGAAGGCAGTTGAGGAGCTCCGCAAAGGGGAGAGGGTGACCAGCCAGTCCGCCGAGGAGACCTACCAGTCGCTTGCCAAGTATGCGGTCAACCTCACCGATCGGGCCCGCAACGGCAAGCTGGACCCGGTGATCGGCCGTGATGAGGAGATCCGGCGTGTGCTGCAGATCCTGAGCCGCCGCACCAAGAACAACCCGATCCTGATCGGTGAGCCGGGAACGGGTAAGACCGCCATTGCCGAGGGATTGGCCTACCGCATCGTGCGGGGCGACGTGCCGGAGAACCTGCGCAGCAAGCAAATCTACTCGCTCGACATGGGGGCACTGATTGCCGGTGCTAAGTATAAGGGTGAGTTCGAGGAACGGCTCAAGGCGGTGGTGAATGAAGTGGTAAAGGCGGAAGGAGAGATCATCCTCTTTATCGACGAGATCCACACGCTGGTGGGTGCCGGCAAGAGCGAAGGAGCGATGGATGCGGCCAACATCCTGAAGCCGGCGCTGGCACGGGGTGAGCTGCGTGCCATCGGGGCCACCACCCTCGATGAATACCAAAAGTACTTTGAGAAGGACAAAGCGCTGGAGCGCCGCTTCCAGACGGTGATGGTGGATGAGCCGAACGAGTCGGACAGTATCTCCATTCTCCGGGGACTCAAGGAGCGGTATGAAAACCACCACAAGGTGCGGATCAAGGATGAAGCGATCATTGCTGCCGTGCAGCTGTCGCACCGTTACATCACCGACCGCTTCCTGCCTGACAAGGCGATCGACCTGATGGACGAGGCGGCAGCCAAGCTGCGGATGGAGGTGGACTCGGTGCCGGAGGAGCTGGATGAGATCATGCGCCGGGTGAAGCAGCTGGAGATCGAGCGGGAGGCGATCCGCCGTGAGAACGACAGCGCCAAGGAGGAGCTGCTCTCCCGCCAGATCGGGGAGCTGAAAGCCGAGGAGGCGGATTACAAGGCCAAGTGGCAGTCGGAGAAGGAGCTGATCAACCGCATCCAGCAGGCGAAAATTGATATCGAAGATGCCAAGTTCGAAGCAGAGAAAGCCGAACGTGAAGGCGACTACGGAAAGGTAGCCGAATTACGCTACGGAAGGATCAAGGAGAAGGAGAACGAGATTGAATCGCTGCAGCAGGAGTTGCATCAGCGGCAGGGCGCCAGCGCCATGATCAAGGAGGAGGTGGATGCCGGGGATATCGCCGATGTGGTGTCACGCTGGACCGGCATTCCGGTAAGCCGCATGCTGCAGAGCGAACGGGTGAAGTTGCTGCATCTCGAGGAGGAGCTGCACAAGCGGGTAATCGGCCAGGAGGAGGCGATCACGGCAGTCGCCGATGCGGTGCGCCGCAACCGTGCCGGGCTGAGCGACCCGAAGCGGCCCATCGGTTCCTTCATCTTTCTCGGTACCACCGGGGTGGGGAAGACCGAGCTGGCAAAGGCGCTGGCGGAGTACCTGTTCGATGATGAAAACATGATGACCCGCATCGACATGAGCGAATACCAGGAGAAGTTCAGTGCCACGCGACTGATCGGTGCCCCTCCGGGATATGTGGGGTATGACGAGGGGGGACAGCTCACCGAGGCGATCCGCCGTAAACCCTATTCGGTGGTGCTGTTTGATGAGATTGAGAAAGCTCATCCCGACGTGTTCAACATCCTGTTGCAGGTACTGGACGACGGGCGGCTGACCGACAACAAGGGCCGGGTGGTCAACTTCAAGAACAGCATCATCATCATGACCTCCAACATGGGGTCGAGCCTCATCCGGGAGAACTTCGAACGGATCACACCCGCCAACCGCGAAGAGATTGTGGAGAAGACGAAGAACATGGTGCTGGGCATGCTCAAGCAGACCATTCGTCCCGAGTTCCTGAACCGCATCGACGATATCATCATGTTTGCCCCGCTCAGGGAGCATGAGATCGAACAGATCGTCCGCCTACAGCTGGAGGGTGTGCGCAGGATGTTGGCGGAGAACAGTGTAGAACTGAAATTCAGTGAGGAGGCAGTGAAGAGCATCTCACGGGCCGGTTTTGATCCCGAGTTCGGGGCGCGGCCGGTGAAACGGGTGATCCAGCGCAGGGTACTGAACCCGCTTTCAAAAGACCTGCTTGCGGGCAGCGTCGACAAGTCGCAGCCGATTACCCTCGATGCCGTCGACGACACCGTCTTCTTCAAAAACGAACGCTGACCACAGCAGTTGTGTCTCTGCCTACGCCAACGTATTGGCGGTCAGTTAAACAGGCTCTCGATGCTCTTGAGCGATTTGTTGAGAAAGAAGACCACCACCTGGTCGTAAGGTTCAATCAGCGTGTCGCCGTCCACCAGCATCGGCTCGCCGTTGCGGATCAATGCGCCGAAAGTGATGTCGGACGGCAGGTTCAGGTTCTTAATCAGTTTCTTGGTTACCTTTGAGTTGGGCTTGGCGGTCACCTCTCCCACATTGGCATCGGCGATGGTAAGGCTCTTGATGTTGGAGGCATCCGCCTTGAGCAGCAGTTCGTAAATCTTACTGGCGGCGATCAGCTTCTTGTTGATCACCGTACCGATGTCGAATCGCTCGGCCATGGAGATATAATCGAGGTTCTCCACTTCGGCTACCGTCTTCTTCACGCCGTACTGCTTTGCCATCATGCATCCCAGGATATTGGCCTCCGAGTTGGCGGTGAGGGCAAGGAAGGCATCGGTTTCGGTGATCCCCTCCCGCAGAAGAAACTCGGTGTTTCTGCCATCCTCTACGAGTACAGTGACGTTTTGGGGTGCCTTCTCCACCAGCATCTCAGCCCGCTCCCGGTCTTTTTCGATAATCTTGATGCTGATGTTTTGTGGCAGCTGCTGGATGGTGCGCATGGTGATACGGCTGCCCCCCATGAAAATAATTTTTTTCGTTTCAAACGACTTCTTCCCCAGCATCTCCGAAAGGTTGTCGATATGTTTGCGCAGGGTGGTGAAGTAGATGATGTCGTTTGATAGCACCTGGTCATTCCCCCTGGGAATCAGCGTCATGCCGTTCCGTTTGATGGCCACCAGATGAAACCGCTTGTTCTCCTCAATCAGCTCATACAGATACTTGTTGACGATGGGGGCGTTCTCTCTCACCTTGGCGGCGGCAAGGATCACCGTGCCGTTGCAAAGCTCCCACCAGAAGCGCGTCCAGGGCTTCTTTAGTGACATGGCGATCTCGCGGGCGGCGATCAGCTCGGGGTAGATCATGGAGTGGATACCCAGCTTCTCGAAGAACTCGGTGTTTTTGGGCAGCAAGTATTCATAATTGTCGATCCTGGCCAGTGTCTTCTTTGCTCCCAGGTTGGATGCCAGCATGCAGGAGGTGATGTTCTTTGATTCTTCGGGTGTGACACCGATATAGAGGTCGGCACCGGCTGTGCCGGCCTCCGTGAGGTTTTTCAGGGAGGTGCAGCTTCCGATATAGGTGAGCACGTCGGAGTTGTCACGGATCATGGCGAGACGATCCTTGTCCTCATCCATCAGGGTGATGTCATGATTCTCCTGCCCAAGCAGTTTTGCAAGGTGTGTTCCGACGGCGCCTGCACCGGCGATTAAAATTTTCATCGATTGCGTTGCAATAAATTATGTTTCAATTAGTTGATGTGCTCCATCTTCGCACACTCCTTTGATTCGGCAGAGAGCTCTTTTGCAGGGGGATCTTCACGATTCTTATGGAACAGTTCAATGATCTGTTTCAGTATTCCGTCTTCATCTATTCCGGTCATATGCTGCAGTTCGCCGATGGATCCGTGTGTCACAAATGCATCGCCGATACCGATTCGGTGTAGCCGGACATCATGGTAGTGGTTGTCGGAGAGAAACTCCGATACGGCACTGCCCAGACCGCCGTTCACCACACCGTTTTCCACGGTGATGACGGCATGGTACCGGGTGGCTACCTCTTTGAGCAGTTCCTCGTCGATGGGCTTGAGGAAGACCATGTCATAGTGAGCTACGCTGATACCCTTCTTCTCCGCCTGCTCGATCGCTCTGGCGGCATTGTTGCCGATGGCGCCGATGGAGAGCAGCGCGATATCTGTTCCCTCTCTGAGCTTCCTTCCTTTGCCGACAGGTACAATTTTTGGCACGTTTTTCCAGTCAGTGAGCTGCCCTTGTCCACGCGGATAGCGGATCACAAACGGACCGTCGTTGGCGTAGACAGCGGTGTACATCAGGTTGCGCAGCTCATGCTCATTGTAGGGAGCCGAGATCACCAGGTTGGGGATCGGCCGCAGATAAGCCAGGTCGAATACCCCGTGATGGGTGGGCCCGTCGGGCCCTACCAGTCCTGCCCTGTCGAGGCACATGATCACCTTCAGCTTCTGCAGCGCCACATCGTGGATCACCTGGTCGTAGGCCCGTTGCATAAAGGAAGAGTAAATGTTACAGAAGGGAATCATCCCCTCTCGCGCCATTCCGGCGGAGAAGGTGACGGCATGTGCTTCTGCGATCCCTACATCGAAAGCGCGTCCCGGCAGCTCTTCCATCAGGTAGATCATGGAACAGCCAGTAGGCATGGCGGGTGTCACCCCTACAATAGAGTCATTTTGTTTGGCCATTTCCACCAGGGTATGGCCAAAGACATCCTGATAGAGCTGCGGCTGGTTCAGATCCTTCTTCACTATCCGTTCACCGGTCTTCTTGTTGAACAGACCGGGGGCGTGCCACTCGGTGGCCGATCGTTCGGCAGGTTTATATCCTTTGCCTTTCACCGTCTTGATATGAAGCAGCTTGGGGCCTTTCATCTCTTTGATGTTGGAGAGGATGCGGATCAGTCCCCGCAGATCGTGACCGTCGACGGGGCCGAAATAGCGGATGTTGAACCCCTCGAACAGGTTCTGTTCTTTGGTGATGAGTGCCTTGATGCTGTTGTTGAAGCGCAGCACCCTGTTTTTATCCTTTTCCGAGATCAGGTTGCGACGCTTGAAACCCTGGTAGACATCATACCGTACTTTGTTATACTTCGCTGAGGTGGTCAGCTTCACCAGGTAATCCTGCAGTCCTCCCACATTGTGATCGATCGACATGTTGTTGTCGTTGAGAATGATCAGCAGGTTGTTCGGTTGCGAGCAGGCGTTGTTAAGCCCTTCAAAAGCCAGGCCTCCCGTCATCGATCCATCGCCGATAACGGCCACCACGTGCCGGTCTTCTTCGTTGCGCAGCGAGGCTGCCACGGCCATGCCCAGGGCTGCTGAGATGGAGGTGGAGGCATGTCCGGCGATAAACGTATCATATTCGCTTTCCGCCGGGTTGGTGAAGCCGGAGAGACCTCCCAGCTTGCGGTTGGTGACAAACCGGTCGCGACGGCCGGTAAGGATTTTGTGGCTGTAGGCCTGATGTCCCACATCCCATACCAGCCGGTCGTAAGGGGTATTGTACAGATAGTGCAGGGCTACGGTCAATTCTACCGTACCCAGGCTGGACGCAAAATGGCCCGGATTGTGGGAGAGCTGTTCTATGATGAACTCCCGCAGGTCGGCACACACCTCTCCCAGCTGCTCTATCGAGAGCTTTTTCAGGTCATCGGGACTGTTTATGTCTTGTAAATACTTCATGATCCATACGCCCTTTGTCTTTTCTCATAAACGATGTAAGGGGAAATATGTTTATTAATTTTCATCAGATCAATTGGCCATATCGGAGAAAAACTTGATCCGTACCAAACGAATCTCGGTGTCGGTATAATCCGGCAGCTCTTCCTGTGCCTTATCCAGGTTGTCGGTCTCTTCCTCCTTGAAATAGGTGTAGATATCCTGCAGAACCTCCTGGTCCATTACCTCATTGAGGAAGTAATCGATATTGATCTTGGTGCCGGAGTAAACGATGGCTTCCACCTCGGAGAGCATCTCATTGAAGTCGATTCCTTTCGATTCTGCCAGATCGTCGAGCGCCACCTTACGGTCGATGGCCTGCACAATGGATACTTTCAGCTTTGACTTGTTGGCGACCGTCTTCACCCGCAGATCCTCAGGACGGATGATGTCGTTCTCCTCCACATGCTTGTGGATCAGATCAATGAACTCTTTCCCATAGCGTTTTGCTTTACCTGCACCTACGCCGGGGATATTCTGCAGCTCTTCGAGCGTGATGGGATAGGAGGTGGCCATCGCCTCGAGCGAGGAGGGCTGGAAAATGACGTACGGTGGGACATTGAGTTTCTTTGAGAGCTTCTTGCGCAAATCTTTCATCATGGAGAAGAGCACCGGATCGGCGGCTCCCCCGCTGCCTGCCGCTGCACCCAGCATTTCTGAATCTTCACTTTCCAGAGAAGTGATATCATCTTCATCCTCATCATCTTTGGTGATCTTGAAAGAAACAGGATTCTTCAGGAACTCTTTTCCTTTTTTGGTGATCTTGAGGATGCCGTAGTTTTCGATATCCTTCTTCAGGTAGTTATCCAGCATTGCCTGACGGATGACGGTCTCCCAGGTATCGGCTTCTTCGTCCGATCCGGAACCGAACTCTTCCAGTTCGTTGTGTCCGTATGTTTCAATATCGGATGATTCTTTTCCGATTAGAAAGTCAATAAGGTAGTCGGCTTTTTGTTTTTCCTTCAGTGCAATAATCCCTTCCAATACGGTAATCAATAGTTCTTTCGCTTCCACTTTTTTCTTTGGATTTAAACAATTGTCACAATGTTCGCAGTTTGTTTCATTATAGTCTTCACCGAAGTAATGCAACAGCATTCTCCTCCGGCATACGGATGTCTCGGCGTAGGCTGCCGTCTCCAACAGCAGCTGTTTGCCTATCTCCTGTTCGGAGACAGGCTTCCCTTGCATAAAGCGTTCCAGCTTCTGAAGGTCTTTTTCGGAATAGAAGGCAATGCATCGTCCTTCTCCTCCGTCGCGGCCGGCACGGCCGGTCTCCTGGTAGTATCCTTCGAGGCTTTTGGGGATGTCGTAATGAATGACATAACGCACGTCCGGCTTGTCGATGCCCATGCCGAAGGCGATGGTGGCCACGATCACGTCGGCCTTCTCCATCAGGAAGGCATCCTGGTTGAAGCTGCGTGTGGCGGCATCCATCCCGGCGTGGTAGGGCAGCGCCCTGATGTTGTTTGCCTGAAGGATCTCGGCAAAGTCGTCCACTTTTTTGCGGCTCAGGCAATAGACGATGCCCGATTTTTTCCCTTGGGAAAGAATATACTTGATGATTTCCCGGTCGATCTGTTCCGTCTTGGGTCTCACTTCGTAATAGAGGTTGGGACGGTTGAAGGAGGATTTGAACACGGCAGCATCGTTCATCCCCAGGTTCTTCTGAATGTCGTGCTGTACCTTCGGGGTGGCGGTAGCCGTGAGGGCGATGATGGGGCGGGCGGAGATCTCACTGATGATCGGTCTGATGCGCCGGTATTCGGGCCGGAAGTCGTGTCCCCACTCGGAGATACAGTGGGCTTCATCCACTGCGTAAAAGGAGATGGGTACATTGCGGAGAAACTCCACATTCTCCATCTTGGTCAGCGACTCGGGTGCCACGTAGAGCATTTTTGTCTTTCCGGAGAGGATGTCTTTTTTCACCTCTTCGATCTCCTGCTTGTTGAGCGATGAGTTGAGGAAGTGGGCGATGCCGTCCTCTTCACTATAGTTGCGCATGGCATCCACCTGGTTCTTCATCAGGGCGATCAGTGGGGAGATGATGATGGCCGTACCTTTCATCAGTAAGGCAGGAAGCTGGTAACAGAGCGACTTACCGCCGCCGGTAGGCATCAGTACAAACGTATCGTTTCCGGAGAGGATGCTCGAGATAATGGCCTCCTGATTCCCTTTGAATGTATCGAATCCGAAATATTTCTTTAATCCCTTGTATAATAAATCCTGTTTTCCCATTGCGCCCATAACCTGCGATAATAAGGTTGTCATCGAAAGGTTGATACAAAATTAAAAAAGTATTTCATATTTCCAATCATAAAAAAGTCTTTGTACGAAAAAAACGCAGGGAGACCATGCGTTTTTTTCGGATATGGGAGCCGTTCGTCTGTCTGACGGCAGGTTACGTATGCGTGAGGAGGGGACAACGGGTGTTCAGGCCACTCTCAGATGATGGTGGTCGGAGTTCTCCAGTTGTTGGGAGGCATATTTGCAGGTGACGTGCAGTTTTTTCTTATCCTCAGAGGGGAGGTTAAACATGGCGTCGATCATGATTGCCTCCACAATGGAACGCAGACCGCGTGCACCCAGCTTAAACTCGATTGCCTTATCCACAATGTATTCATAAGCCTCCTGCTCGAAGGTGAGGGTCACCCCGTCCATCTCGAACAGCTTCTGATACTGTTTGATGATGGAGTTTTTCGGCTCCGTCAGGATGCGCAGCAGGGCGTCTCTATCGAGTGGTTCGAGGTAGGTGAGGATGGGAAGCCTGCCGATGATCTCAGGGATCAGTCCGAACGATTTCAGGTCGAGCGGAGTGATATATTGCATCATGTTGTTCCGGTCGATATGGGTTTTCTCGTTGTTGGCTGCATACCCAACCACCCGGGTATTGAGGCGTTGTGCGATCTTTTTCTCAATGCCGTCGAAGGCTCCGCCGCAGATGAAGAGAATGTTCTTCGTGTTGACGGCGATCATCCGCTGTTCGGGATGCTTGCGGCCTCCCTGCGGCGGTACGTTCACCACCGATCCCTCGAGCAGTTTCAGCAGCCCCTGTTGCACCCCTTCGCCGCTCACATCGCGGGTGATGGAGGGGTTATCGCTCTTGCGGGCGATCTTATCGATCTCATCGATAAAAACAATGCCTCTTTCTGCGGCGTTCACGTCATAATCAGCCACCTGCAGCAGGCGGGTGAGGATGCTTTCAATATCTTCTCCCACATACCCCGCCTCGGTGAGGATGGTAGCGTCGACAATGGTGAAGGGCACATGCAGCATCCGGGCGATGGTCCTGGCCAGCAGGGTCTTGCCGGTGCCGGTGGCGCCTACCATGATGATGTTCGACTTTTCAATCTCCACTTCATCCTTCACATTCTTTTGCAGGATCCGTTTATAATGGTTGTACACAGCCACCGACAGGAATCGTTTCGCGCTCTCCTGCCTGATCACGTATTGGTCGAGAAACTCTTTGATCTGGGCCGGTTTGGGCAGGGAGGAGAGGGAGATGCCCATCTCCGTTTTTCCGTTGCTTTTGAACGTCTCATTCACGATCTCATGTGCCTGTTCGGCACACATATCGCAAATGTAACCGGTCATGCCGGAAATCAGCAGATTAACCTCCTGCTCGCTTCTGCCGCAGAAACTGCAATGATTGCTACTGTTCGCTTTCTTTGCCATTTGTGGAAGGGTTATTTTTTTACCAGTACATCGTCAACCATGCCATAGGCTTTCGCTTCGGCAGCCGTCATCCAGAAATCACGGTCTGAGTCACGCGCTACTTCCTCCATGGGTTTGCCGGAATGAGTGGAGATGATGGCATAAAGCTCCTGTTTGATCTTCGCAATCTCACGTGCCGTGATCTCTATATCGGAAGCCTGTCCCTGTACGCCTCCCAGCGGCTGATGGATCATCACGCGGGAGTGGGTGAGGGCAAACCGTTTTTTCTCAAAACCTGCTACCAGTAGTACGGCCGCCATGGAGGCAGCGATGCCGGTACAGATGGTGGAGATGTTGCTGGAAACAAACTGCATGGTGTCATAGATTCCCAGACCGGCATAAACCGATCCGCCGGGTGAATTGATATAGATCGAGATATCCTTACCCGGATCAGCTGAGTCCAGGTACAGCAACTGTGCCTGGATCACGTTGGCCGTATAGTCATCAATGGCTGTTCCCAGAAAGATGATGCGATCCATCATCAGTCGTGAAAAGACATCCATCTGTGCCACATTGAGCTGACGTTCCTCGATGATGGTGGGAGAGATATATCCTCCGCCACCCTGGCTGGTGATCTGCATATAACTATCCAGTCTGGAGCCACTCATGCCCAGATGTTTTACCGCATATTTCCTAAAATCGTTTTGCATACTCATCCTTATTATTCAACATTCGATTGGTGATTTCGCACACATCTGCACCACCTGTTTGAAAAACAAATGTATAACGAATTGTTGAATTACGAAAAAAATCGTTTGTTTATTCTTCTGTTTCCTCTTTTGATGTTTCTTCCACGACCGCTTCCTCATGCGCCTCTTCGTTGTGCACATCTGCATGCTTGTTCATCAGGTCGTTGAAATCTTTTGAGGAGATCTCTTTCTCTACAACCGTTACATTGGCTTTCAACCACTCGATCACCTTGTTTTCGGTAGCTCTTTCCACCAGGTTTTGTACGGTCTCTTCCTTTTCGAGAAGACTCTTTGTGTAGTTCTGCAGCATATCAGCCGGCAGGTTGGTCATGCCATACTGTGCAAACTGTGCCTTAGCCACCTCGGCGGCAAGTGCTTCAATATCCTGGTACTCCACCTTGAGCTCGTTCTCTTCCACGATCTTTTGCTTGGCAATATGGAACTTGAGATCTTCCAGGATCTTCGGATAATCCTCCTCCAGCTGTTCGGCAGTCCGTTCCTTGCTGGTTTCCAGCAGCCAGCGTTTCAGAAACGCATCGGGGAACACCACATCCTGCATCTTTTCCACGATGAGGCTCTTTGCTTGGTGAATGAAGAGATGATCGGCGCCGGGCTTGAATTGACGGGTCAACTCAACCTCTACCTTCTGTCTGAACTCCTCTTCCGTAGCGGCCATACCCTCGCCCAGCACCTTGTCGAACAGCTTCTGGTTCATCTCGGCTTCCTGATAACGGGTGACCTCTTTGATCTCGAATCGGAAGTCGGGGGTGATATCCGTCACATGGTCTTGGGTGGTCTGCAGCAAGGAGGCCACTTCCGCTTTATTGTTGTCGTATGCCGTCATGGGGTTGAACAGCACGCTGTCACCTACCTTCGCACCGATAAAACGGTTCTTCACCGTTTCGTCTTTCACATAGGAGGGCATCAGGATCGCGTTTTCGATCACCTGACCCTCTTCCTTCGCTTTCTCCCCAACCATTTCCGTGAGTGTTCCCTTGATGAGGTCGGTATCTTTGGCCTCTTCCTCCACGGAAGCATAGGTCCCGTAGTTCTGACGGTAGGCATTCATCTGCTTGTCGAGCAGGTCAGCTTCCAGCTGCACGTTATACCAGGTCAGCTCGGTGTTCTTGTCCAGCGGCAGTTCAAACTCGGGGGTGAGTGCCACGTCGAAATAGAAGGTCATGTTCTCTTCCTTTTCCAGATCCACCTGTTTTTCTTCACTGTTGTCGGCAATGGGCTCCCCCAGGATCTTCACTTTGTTCTCCCGGATAAAATTGCCCAGCTCATCCGATATGAGCTTGTTGATCTCGTCTACCAACACAGCCTTGCCATACATTTTACGGATCACGTTTTTAGGCACCTTGCCCTGGCGGAACCCAGGGATATTTGCGCGCTGACGGTATTGGTTCAGCGATTTTTCTACCTTTTCCTGATAATCTTCTTTTTCCAGTTCAATCACGATGGTTCCGTTTACATCGTTTGTTTTATTCAGTGTCGACTTCATTGAGATGAATGATTTTTTATAGTTGAAAGTAGGTATATTTCAACCGATTGAATTATTTTTTGAAACAAGAGTGCAAAAATAGTGTTATTCTTCCAATCTGCAAAAAATATTTTATCATTGCCTTTGTTGATCTGATTGCAACCGCTGACCTTTCCGGAGCCCCAATCTCAACTTTTCAATCTCAATTTCTCAATATTTCCTTATCTTTGCAGTCACAATATCGAAGCAATGCAACCCATTCTGACATCTGCCTCTTCCGGTACACGGATAGCCATACTCTTTTTGTTCCTGCTCACAGGTCTGATCCTGTCAGCAGGAATGATCGCTTGGATCGGACTGTTTTCAGGACCGGGTGAAGGCGGTCGGCTGACAATGATCTATGCCGGTACTGCGGTGCAGTCGATTTTTGTCCTTGCGGCACCGGCCACTCTGTTGGCCCTTCTGACGGACAAACGTCCGGCGCATTACCTGAAACTGGCTGGAAACAAAATGATGGCCGGTCAGATCGTTTTGGTGTGGATGGTTTATCTTTTTTCTTACCCCCTGGCTTCGTTTTTGTCGCAATTGAACAAACAGATGGTGTTGCCGGAATCATTCCATGAGATTGAAGCGGCGATGCGGTCGATGGAAGATGCGGCAATGGAAACAACAGAGCTGCTGCTATCGGTGGATACTGCGGGCGGATTGCTGCTCAACCTCTTGGTCGTGGCCCTGCTGGCAGCGGTGACGGAAGAGCTTTTTTTTCGCGGAGCATTGCAGCAGCTGCTTCGGAATTGGTTCGGGAGTGGTCATGGATCCGTTTGGGCATCGGCGGGAATCTTCAGCCTGGTCCATTTTCAGTTTTACGGCTTCCTGCCCAGGATGTTGCTGGGAGCACTGCTGGGTTATCTCTTCCTTTACACGGCCAATCTCTGGATCCCCATTCTCTTTCATTTCATCAACAACGCCACGGTGATCCTGTTTCATTATTTCTGGGGTGATGCCCGCTGGTTCAACAGCCTGGACGATCAGCCCCTCACTCTTTCTTTTCTGGCAGCTGCCCTTGCAGGTGCCCTGTTTACCTTTCTCCTGTTCCGCTTTTATCGCAGAAGGTCCCCCCTTCCTGCACAACAGGCCCATAAATTCTTATAGAGACAATGATACAAATTGCGAATACCCTCTTGTCGGATGATATTTTTGAAGAACAGTTTCTCTGTGATCTCTGCAAATGTAAAGGAGCGTGCTGCGTTGCCGGTGAGTCGGGAGCCCCGCTCACACAAGAGGAATTTGAACAGCTCAATGAGATCCTTCCGGCCATCCGGGATGACCTCTCTCCTAAGGCACAGGAGCTGATCACACAACAGGGAATAGCCTATACGGACACCGACGGAGAGCTGGTCACCTCCATCATCAACGGCGAAGAGTGCGTCTTCACCTCGTTCGATGTGGACGGAGTATGCAAATGTGCCATCGACACGGCATATCGTGAGGGACGGATTGCCGTGCAAAAACCGATATCGTGTCATCTTTACCCCATCCGGCTGACCGAATATGCCGACTTCACAGCCGTCAATTACCACCGCTGGTCGGTATGCTGGTCGGCGGTGAGACGGGGACGCAAAGAGGGTGTGCCGCTCTATCGTTTTCTCCGGGAACCGTTGATCCGCAAGTTTGGTGAAGTGTGGTACGGTGAGGTATGTGAAGCGGCACGACTGCTGGAAAGAGAAAAGAAATAGCTTTTTTTTCTCTTTTGCCTGTGATATTTGAAATCTTTGTTTTATTTTTGCGCATATATAAGAATAATGTGCAGACAAAGTGACATCAGCTATTTCAAAAACGAAGAAGAATCTGATAGATGTAGCCCAGCAGCTTTTTGCCAGAAAAGGTGTTGAGAATACCACTATGAATGATATTGCTGAAGCCTCGCACCGTGGCAGACGTACCCTCTATACCTACTTCAGTAGCAAGTATGATATCTACAAGGCGGTGGTCGAGTCTGAACTAAATGTGTTGTACGGCAAACTGGAAGAGGTGCTTTCCCGCGACATTCCCGCGGACGAGAAACTGATCATGCTGGCATTCACCCGGTTAAATGCCATTAAAGAGGTGGTCACCCGTAACGGCACCCTTCGGGCAAATTTCTTCCGGGATATCTGGCAGGTGGAGAACGTACGGAAAGAGTTCGACCGAAAGGAGATTCATTATCTGGAAACGATTATTCAGGACGGGCTCGATCAGGGGATCTTTCAACTGAATGATGTCAGACAAACGGCCGAGATCCTCCATTATGCCTTTAAAGGGCTGGAGGTGCCGGCCATTCGCGGAGTAATGAAGCTCGATTACAATAAGAAAGAGGACCGGGAGATCATTTCCGGCATCCTGTTTAAGGGGATGTATGGAAGGCTGATGACCGAAGCCGGGAAACAAGAATCATAAAGTAATTTAAATCATAAAGTCATATGAAGTTATTGGAAGGGAAAACGGCTGTCATCACCGGTGCAGCCAGAGGAATAGGGAAAGCCATTGCGCTGAGATTTGCTTCTGAGGGAGCAAACATCGCCTTCACCGATCTGAAGATCGATGAAGCAGGTGAAGCCACGGAACATGAGATTGCTGCCATGGGCGTCAAATGTAAGGGGTATGCCTCCAATGCGGCTGACTTTGAGGATACCCATCGTGTGGTGGGGGAGATCATGAAAGATTTCGACCGCATCGACATTCTGATCAACAACGCAGGCATCACCAAAGACGGACTGATGATGAGAATGAGCGAACAGCAGTGGGATGCGGTGATCAATGTGAACCTGAAGTCGGCATTCAATTTCATCCATGCGGTTACCCCCGTGATGATGCGCCAGAAAGCGGGAAGCATCGTCAACATGAGCTCGGTGGTAGGCGTCTCCGGTAACGCCGGTCAGTCGAACTACTCGGCTTCAAAGGCTGGAATGATCGGACTGGCCAAATCGATTGCCAAAGAGCTGGGCTCAAGAGGGATCCGTGCCAATGCCATCGCCCCCGGATTTATCATCACCGAAATGACCAGTGCTCTCTCGGAAGAGGTACGCAATGAATGGGCGAAACAGATTCCGCTGCGCCGTGGAGGAACACCGGAGGATGTTGCGAATGTGGCACTTTTCCTTGCGTCCGACCTCTCTTCGTATGTCAGTGGTCAGGTGATCAATGTCTGCGGAGGAATGAACGCCTGATCGGGCATGACCGTATTATACGAAGACAATCATATTGTCATCGTCAACAAAGCTCCGGGTGAGATTGTGCAGGGCGATAAAACGGGCGACACTCCTTTGTCGGATAAGGTAAAAGCTTATCTGAAAGAAAAGTACCACAAGCCCGGCAATGTCTTTTGCGGCGTGACACATCGTCTCGACCGGCCTACCAGCGGGGTGGTGGTCTTTGCCCGGACGAGTAAGGCGTTGTCGCGTCTCAATGAGCTGTTTCGCACCGGGGAGGTGGAGAAAACCTACTGGGCGGTGGTGAAGAGCAGGCCACCCAGTGAGGAGGGTACGCTCATTCACTACCTGATCAAGAACGAAAAGAACAACAAGTCGACAGCTTACGATAGGGAGAAACCTCACACGAAAAAGGCGGTATTGCATTACAGGCTGATTGCAGCCTCACAAAATTATTACCTGTTGGCCGTAAACCTTGAGACGGGACGCCACCATCAGATCCGCTGTCAGTTGGCCAAAACGGGGTCACCCATCAAAGGGGACCTGAAGTACGGGGCGGATCGCTCCAACCCTGACGGTAGCATCAGCCTGCATGCACTCAGCATCTCATTTATTCATCCCGTATCGAAAGTGCAGGTAACGGTGACCGCATCGGTGCCGCAGGAGAATCTCTGGCAGGCTTTCGAAAAGATGATCGCTCCGTAGTGTCCACTCCATCCTATTTTTCTGCTTTTCATTTCTTCGGCTGGCATAAAAATCTTACATTTGCGGATCAAACAACAATTATAGTAAATAAACCGAATGAAACCGACATTATTTGTACTGGCAGCAGGTATGGGTAGCCGCTACGGCGGCCTGAAACAGTTAGACGGAGTGGGTCCGTCGGGTGAAACAATCATGGATTATTCCATTTACGATGCGGTGAACGCTGGCTTCGGAAAGCTGGTCTTCGTGATCCGCAAATCGTTTGAAGCTGATTTCAGACATAAGATCGTACAGAAATATGAGAAAAAGATACCGGTAGAGCTGGTGTTCCAGGAGCTGGATGCCCTGCCGGAAGGTTTCACACCTCCTCCCGAGAGGGTGAAACCCTGGGGAACCAATCATGCGGTAATGATGGGAAAAGAGGTGATCCGTGAGCCGTTTGCCGTGATCAATGCGGACGACTTTTACGGACGGGAGAGCTTCCGGGTGCTGGGTGATTACCTGAAGGCCCTCAATGGCCGAGAGAATCAATACTGCATGGTGGGTTATCGCGTAGGCAACACCTTATCGGAGAGCGGTACGGTAGCACGTGGTGTATGTGAAACCGATGCGGAGGGCAATCTCACCGGAGTGGTAGAACGCACGCAGGTGATGCGCGTGGACGGCAAGGTAAGCTACAAGGATGAGCATGACCGGTGGGTGCCCATTGACGATCATACACCTGTTTCGATGAATATGTGGGGATTCACGCCCGATTACTTTGTCTATTCAGACGATTACTTCGTGCAGTTCCTCAAAGAGAATGCCGGCAACATCAAGGCGGAGTTTTTTATTCCCCTGCTGGTGAATCATCTTATCGTACAGGGGATTGCTACGGTGAAAGTGCTCGATACTCCGTCCTGTTGGTTTGGCGTCACCTATGCAGAAGATCGCCCCTCGGTGGTCGCCCGCTTGAAAGAACTGACAGAGAAGGGCATCTATCCGTCTCCCCTATGGTAATTGTAACAGGGGCGGCATCGTTGAAATGAACGGTTATGTGGTGGGACATCGTCATTATTTTCCTGTTGATCCTCCTCAACGGCTTCTTTGCCCTCTCCGAGATTGCCATTGTATCGGCAAGAAAAAACAAGCTGGAAGCGGAACGCAAGAAAGGAGGAAAGGGCGCGCAACGTGCCCTGAAGCTGCGCGCCGAACCGGATAACTTTCTTTCGTCGGTGCAGGTGGGGATCACCCTGATCGGCATCATCAACGGAGCCTATGGAGGGCAGGCTTTTGCCGTCTACCTGACACCTTTCTTCCAACAGTTTGCCGTCACTGCTCCTTTTGCTGATGCGATCGCAATGGTGGTGGTGGTTTTTCTGATCACCTATGTTTCTATCGTGATCGGCGAGCTGGTCCCCAAGACCATGGCATTGAACAACCCCGAGAAGCTGGCCATCGCCGCCGCCCCTGCCATTTATGTGGTGAGCATCCTCTTTTTTCCTTTTGTGAAGCTGCTCTCCCTCTCTACTAACCTGGTCAACCGGCTGATCGGCATCAAACCCCGGAATGAGGTGGTCTCCGAGATGGAGCTGCGCGCCATGCTGAAGACCGCTTCTCTTGAGGGGGTGATCAATGCGGAAGAGAACATCATCCATGAACAGGTGTTTTATTTCTCCGATAAACGGGCGATACACCTGATGACCCACCGCACCGACGTAGAGTGGGTGGACATCGACAAGGAGAAAGAAGAGATTATCCGGGATCTCCTTCAGACCAAACACAGCAAGATCCTTGCCTGCAGGGGAAAGATCGATGAGTTCGCGGGAACGATCTCCGCGCGCGATCTGCTTCTGCGGCTCTACAACCGGGAATCGTTTGAGATAGAAGATCTGATTATGGAGCCCATCATCGTGCCCAACACCCTGCGGGCGCAAAAGGTGCTGGAGAACTTCAAAAACAATCATAAGTTTGTGGCGGTCGTGGTGGATGAGTACGGTAGCCTCAATGGCATCATTACCCTACATGATATCTTCGAGAACCTGGTAGGGGATATTCCCGAGGAAACCGAGGAGCTGTCGGCTGATCCTCTTTTCTTCAGACGCGATGAGCATACGGCACTGGTGAGCGGAGAGGCACCCATTGAGATACTGACCCGGCTGGATGAGGAGTTCATTGTGGATTTTGACAAGATCGATTATGCCACGGTGGCGGGTTTCGTTTTCGCATGCATCAACAAAATACCCTGTGTGGGGGATACCTTTGCTTATGACAATCTGCTTTTCGAGATCGTTGATGTGGATGGCAACCGAATCGACAAGGTGCTGGTCACCAAAAAGGACAGAACATTTCCGGAGATGTCGAACCCTTAAAGGCCTTGAGTACGAACACTACACGAACAGGATAAGATCGTGAACCGAAGGTTCCCATTGGAAGGGTATCGGCAAAATTGAATGTTAATTAACGGCATTTATGTTGTATAACACAATTTTTTATTAGGTTGCGACTGAAATCTGTGTTAATTTTACACCAATTTTACAAAAGATCAATCTTCATCACAATCTTATTTTTAAAACCAGAAAAATTACATGAAAGAAATGTATAGCAAATCCGGTTTGCTTGTCAAAGCGTTTGAACATACCATCGATGGCAGGCAAACCGGGTTATACACACTGACAAACAAGAGAGGCAGCGAGGTGACGGTAACCAATTACGGGGCAAAAATCGTCTCGCTGATGGTGCCCGACAACAAGGGAGCATTGGTGGATGTGGTGTTGGGTCACCCTTCCATCGAGGACTACCTCTCGTCCGAAGAGCCTTATTTCGGCGCTGTCTGCGGCAGAACGGGAAACCGTATTGCCAGGGGACGTTTTACACTCGACGGGGTGATCTATCAACTGGCCGTCAACAATGGCCCCAACTCCCTGCACGGGGGCATCCGGGGATTCAACGCAGTGGTATGGGAGGTAAAGCGGGTGAGCGATACCAGTATCGAACTGTTTTACCGCTCTCCCGACGGTGAAGAGGGTTATCCGGGTACTCTGTCGGTAACCGTCGTTTATACGCTCACCGAGGACAATGCGCTGGACATCACCTATCAGGCTGAGACCGATAAGGCTACCATCCTCAACCTTACCAACCACTCCTACTTCAACCTTTCCGGACAGGGGGATCCATTGATCGGAGATCATCTGCTGATGCTCCATGCCGATTATTACCTGCCTACCGATGAAACCGCCATCCCCTATGGTGATCCGGAGCCGGTGAAAGGGACACCGATGGATTTCACCGAACCGCACACCCTCGGCGAGCGGATCGACGAGGAGTTTGAACAGCTGAAGTTTGGAAGGGGATATGACCACACTTTTGTCTTAAATAAAAAAACGGCGGATGACTATTCTTACGCCGGCATCTGTGAATCGCCCAAAACCGGCATAAAAATGGAGATCTACACCACCGAACCGGGAGTGCAACTCTATACCGGCAACTGGATGACCGGCGGGTTTACAGCGAAACAGGGAAAGCGCTATCCCCAACGATCGGCGGTATGCTTTGAAACGCAGCACTTTCCCGACAGCATCAACAAACCGCAATACCCGTCGACCGTGTTGAGGCCCGATCAAGTGTTCACTTCCAGAACCACATACAAGTTTTCTGTGGGTAAAAACACAGATGCTTTTACCGAATAACACCATTGAGCAACTCCATTTTTCAGGAAATAAATAGTCAGAAGAAGTAAAAATTAAATTTATCAAAAGTATGAATGTTACATCTCAAAAGAAAAACTATGCATTACCCATTGCGGTGATGTTTATGTTATTTTTCATGATCTCGTTTGTTACTGGTTTACAAAACCCGATGGGAGTCATCGTGAAAAATCAGTTCGGTGCCAGCAACGCCATGTCGCAACTGGGCAACCTTGCCAACTTTATTGCTTATGCATTTATGGGTATTCCCGCCGGGATTATCCTCGAAAGAAAAGGCTATAAGTTTACCTCCCTGATGGCGGTGGCTATCGGTTTCATTGGAGTAGCCATCACCTTTTTATCGGGAACGGTAGCCAGTTTCGGCGTATACCTGACCGGTGCGTTTATTTCCGGATTCTCCATGTGTATGTTGAATACGGTCGTTAATCCGATGCTGAACACACTCGGCGGCGGCGGAAATAAAGGAAATCAGTTGATCCAGTTCGGGGGTGCCATCAACTCAATCGGAGCAACCATCGTTCCTGTGCTGGTGGGTTATTTAATGGGCGATGTAGTGCGCGCTTCCATCAGTGATGCCAATCCTGCATTGTTCCTCGCCATGGGGATCTTTGCTTTTGCATTCATCGTGATTCTGGCCGTGAATATTCCGGAACCACGGATGGAAATCACCCGTCGTCAGGCCAAACAGGTAAAAAAGAAAGACACACACAGTGCTTTATCGTTCCGCCACTTTGTGTTGGGGATCGTGGCCATTTTCATCTATGTGGGAGTGGAAGTAGGTATTCCGAATATTGCCAATCTTTATATGACGACCGACGGAATTGGCGGGGGACTGGGCATTGCTGCCGGAGTTGCCGGGTCAATTGTGGGACTCTATTGGTTGTTGATGCTTGCCGGTCGTTTGATTGGTGCTTCTGTGGGGGCCAAAGTTTCAAGTAAGATCATGCTCACCTTCACCTCCCTGCTGGGTGCCGTCCTGATACTTGCGGCGATCTTTATGCCGGTTTCACTTTCCATCACCCTTTTCGGTGCCGTGGTTCCCATCAAGATATTCTTCCTGATACTGGGCGGATTGTGTACTTCCATCATGTGGGGCAGTATTTTCAACCTGGCTGTAGAAGGATTGGGGAAATATACCGAAATGGCATCCGGTATCTTTATGGTGATGGTGTGCGGGGGAGGTATTCTTCCTTATCTGCAGGCATCAATTGCCGATCGGGCCGGATTCCTGAACAGCTACTGGCTGGTGATTGCCGGACTGGCTTTTCTGCTCTATTATGCAATGATCGGTTCAAAGAATGTGAATACGGATATTGTCGTAACGGATGAAGAGGCTATCCCTGCCGAAGAACAACACAGTTAATCTGTGGTTAAATGATAATCAATTTATGACGAAACAAGAAGTAATCAAAAAATTTCAGGAAAAATTTGGGAATGCATCGCCGGAGGTTTACACTTCGCCAGGGCGTGTAAACCTGATCGGGGAGCATACCGACTACAACGGCAGCTTTGTCTTTCCCGGAGCAATAGACAAGGGTATGATCGCCGCCATCCGTTTCAACGGAACCGATAAGGTGAGGGCTTATGCAATCGATCTGGATGAATCGACCGAATTCGGACTCAATGAAGAGGATCTGCCCAAAGAAGGGTGGGCGAAGTATCTCTTTGGGGTATGCCGAGAGATCATCAAAAGAGGAGGCACCGTCAAGGCATTTGACACGGCCTTCTCGGGTGATGTGCCTCTGGGCGCCGGGATGTCATCCTCGGCCGCCCTTGAGAGTACCTATGCTTTCGCCCTGAATGACCTGCTGCAACTGGGGATCGACCAGTTTGAGCTGGCACGCATCGGACAAAGCACAGAACATAACTATGTAGGGGTGAAGTGTGGCATCATGGACCAGTTCGCGTCTATCTTCGGAAAGAAAGGACATCTGATTCGCCTCGACACCAAGTCGATGGAGTACGCCTATTTCCCCTTCGATCCGAAGGGATATAAGCTGGTGTTGCTCGATACCGTGGTCAAGCATGAGCTTGCATCATCGGCCTATAACAAGCGGCGCGAATCGTGTGAGCATGCTGCCCGCACCATTGCCAAACGTCACCCGAAGGTGGCTTTCCTGCGCGATGCCTCCATGGAAATGCTCAACGAGGTGAAAGAAGAGATCTCAGCGGAGGACTTTATGCGTGCACAGTACGTGATTGAAGAGACACAGCGGGTGAGGGACGTGAGCGAAGCATTGGAACGCGGCGATTATGAGACCGTGGGACAGAAGATGTATGAAACGCATCACGGTATGAGCAAACTGTATGAGGTGAGCTGTGAAGAGCTCGATTTTCTCAATGAGGTGGCCCGCGAGCACGGCGTGACCGGTTCACGCGTGATGGGCGGCGGCTTTGGTGGATGCACCATCAACCTGGTGAAGGATGCACTGTATGACTCCTTTATCAGCGATGCCAAAGCACGGTTTAAGGCAAAATACGGGCATGCACCCAAAGTGTATGACGTAGTGATCAGTGATGGCGCCCGCCAACTCTGATGGCCTTTGCATAAACAATGGTTGGAAGTTGTGTTCCCCCTGACAGGAGGAATAGGCTTCCAGCCTTTTTTTCTTTATTACTGTACCTTGATATGATACCATCTTATTACCCCAACAACACCCGTTTTCTGATTGCCGTTGACTGCATCATCCTGGGTTTTCGCAATAAAGAGCTGCATCTTTTGCTTACCCGCCGTCCCGTGGAGCCGATGAAGCATGAGTGGTCCCTGATGGGCGGATTCATGGAGGAGAACGAAAGCCTGAATATGGCGGCTGAAAAGATTCTGTACCGATACACAGGTCAGAAGGATATCTATATGGAACAGGTGGGCGCCTATGGAGCGGTTGACCGCGATACGGGGGGAAGGGTGATCTCCGTTGCCTTCTATGCACTGGTGCCCATGGAGCAGTTCGACACATCATTGGCGCGTGAGTATGATGCCAGGTGGATGAATATCAATGAACTGCCGCATCTGGTGTTCGACCACAACCAAATGGTACAGGATGCACTGACGCTGCTCCGTTATAAGGTCTCTACCGAGCCGGTAATTTTTAATTTTTTCGAAGAACGCTTTACACTTCCCGCCTTGCAGGATCTGTATGAAGCTATCTTCCAGATGCCTATGGATAAACGCAATTTCAGAAAAAAACTCACCACGATGAACCTGCTCGACCGGCTGGAAGATAAGGATAAAAAGAGTTCCAAACGCGGTGCCTACTTTTATCTGTTCAACCCGGATAAATACAGCGAGTTCATTCGTACAGGCAAGCGGTTTTCCCTCTGATAGGCGGTGCCTGTTGCGCTGCTTTTAGTTTTTCAGGTAGTAGTTGATGGTGGTTACTACCCGGATGTTTTTGATATAGGGGGTGTTGGCATCCCTGTCGGTAATAGAGAACTGTCCCTGTGAGGCATCCCGGATCTTCCCCAGTTTGCTCCCGGAATCCAACGCAAATTTCTCCGCCGACAGCCGCGCATTCTTCGTCGCCTCCTCGATCATTTGTGGCTTGATCTGATTCAAGCCGGTGAACTCATAAACGATGTTGTACCGATAGTCACCTGCCGTGATGGCTACACCCTGTTTTAACAGCTCGGTCTGCTCCGAGATCAGGCGGCGCACCTTCTCCACGTTGGTCGAGGTGACCGTGATCACGGAGGTGGCATTGTAACGATAGGGATGACTCTGTGTGTTGTACCGCTCCGCCTCCATGTCGATAATCTCCGGCGGAGCCACGCTGATCTCTTCCCGGGAGATGCCGTTAGCCTTTAGAAAAGCCACGATGGTGCTGTTTTTTGTCTGTATGTTGTTGTAGAGGGTCACCAGGTCGTTCCCCAGGTCCTTATACATCAACGGCCATACCACCTTATCTGCCGGCACCTCCATCTCTGCCAGCCCCTTCACACTCACTACGCGGTCTCTGTCCTTGAAATTGCTGATACCGGCATGAATCATAATGCCTATCAATGCCAGTCCTGCGGCAAGAATCGCCGCTTCAATAATTCTGTTTTGCATATGCGTCTGATGTTAATGATGAATTGCTGCTGACTGCAAAGATAAATAATTCTTTACATTTTTAAGATCTTTCTGTATACTTCGATATAACGCCTCGCCATGATCTCTTTGCTGAAGTGTTGCTCCACATCTGTTCTGCAGGAGTGGCGGTTGATGCTGTCTATTCGTTTGATTTTCTCCATCGCCTCTTCCTTGTTCTCTGCCAGAAAACCGGTTTCGCCATCCCTGATCAGCTCCGGCATACTTCCCTTGTTAAAAGCTACTACCGGGGTGCCGCACGCCATCGCCTCAACAATAGAGAGGCCGAATGGTTCACTGAAGCTAATGGGATGCACCAGCAGCCGGGCATTGCCCAACAATGCATCGCGTCTGTCGTCGCCCACACTGCCGATATACTCAATCTTTCCCTCTTTCAGGAAAGGTTTGACACAAGTGTTGAAATACACCTCATCCTGAATGATTCCGGCGATGACCAGGCGTATATCCAGCGCCCGGGCGATCTCCACCGCTTCCTTTGTTCCTTTGTCCCGGTGTATGCGTCCGTAGTAAAGCATGTAATCGCCTGCCGGATTGGGATTGAAGGTGAAATGAGTTGTGTCGATGCCATGGTGGATGGTGGCAATATAATCCAGTTCGGGGGAGCGGTCGGCATCGCTGATCGAGACATAGTGAGTGTGGCGGTTATACTTTTTGTACACGGGCAGGATACGGGACGATGAGAATCCGTGTATCGTGGTAACTACCGGTGTGTTTGTTAATCCGGAATAGGTCAGTGGCAGGAAATCGAACTGGTTGTGAATGATGTCATACTCACCTGCATGGTCGAAGCAGTGGGAGATATGGAGACATTCCCATACCTTGGCATCCATTTCCCGGTCCTCCTCATAGCCTCTGGGACATACCGATTGCAACCTGGCATGGGTCATGGAGTTGCCCGTGGCAAAAAGGGTGACATCGATCCCGTTGCGGACCAGCTCCTCCGTCAGCAGGGAGGTGACCAGCTCCCAGGGACCGTAGTGCACCGGAGGGGTACGCCAGGCGATGGGAGAAAGCATTGCGATTTTCATACGATGATTTGTTTTTTCATCTCTTCCGGCACCCATATCCGCTGATAGTGGCAAAGGTGGAAGGATGCTGACAAAATTACATTTTTTTTCTCAGTTTCTCTCCGGATCGATGGGAATGTTTGCATAAGCCCGGGAAAAGAGATAGAATGCAAAACAGAAAAACCATTTTTAAGGGATAATTCGAGGAGATGAACTTAGAAAAAATTACCTTTGTTCCTGATGCACTGCAATTTTTAAAATTGTTTTTTTATGATGAGAATAACTGTAAACAGGTTGCCAAACAGGTTTTATCCTGATTTTAAGAGGGTGATCATTCGTTTCCACGATCTTGGGGCACAACGGACCCGTGATTTGATGTTAAAGGTGATTGAGATGGATGAGGTGATTGCACGTCAGACATTGATGCAGACCCTGCGTGAGTTTTCCAAGCGGCATCGAAACCTCACACGAAAATTCAAACATCATTACCGGGAGGCTCTGAAGATTGTTGGAGAAACGCTCCCCGAACTGGATGAGATCAGCGAGGATAAAAAACTGCTGATCGGATCCTATTTCTCGATGGAGTATGCGATCAGTTCTGCAGCATTTTTTAATCCTTCTATTGTCGAATCGCCTGACCAGACGGGGCTTGAAGAGGGCTCGAAGCGTGTGATTATCAGTTTCCGCGCTACAGGCGAGGGACATATTTCCAGTATCGTGTTTCACACCGGCGTGATTGATCGAAACGGAGCACTCAGTTTTGAGCAGACAGGACATTATGTGGATGAGCCGGAAGTAGTGAAAAGACATACCTACGACAAGGCTTTGATTGAAACCAAGCTGCGAGAGATGGGTGTGGAGGGAGAAATTGTCCACGCGGTGATGCAGCCTCTGAAAGAGACGTTCATTTATGGCGAGCTGCTGGGCTCAGCTCTGGAAGTGCTGGCACGCCCTTCGTTGAGCGAGGAGGAACGCAGAGATGTTGATCATATTGTCTGGGTGGCCGATTCGCACTATCGCATAGAGTTTTCACGGGATACCCATATTTCCGAAAGGGTTATTTTCCCCATATCTTATACGGAACGAAGAGGCATTGAGGATGCACGTTTCGTACGTTTTACCGATGATGACGGAAAGGTTATCTACTATGCTACCTATACCGCTTACGACGGATATACGGTTCTCCCGAAGATGATTGTTACGGAAAATTTTTACTCTTTTGAGGTGAAACCGCTTCACGGAAGAGGGGCACAAAACAAGAATCTTGCCCTGTTTCCGAGGAAGATACGTGGCCAGTATGCCATGTTATCGCGCATCGATGGTATCAACAGCTATATCGGCTTCTCCGACAACATCAATATCTGGCAGCAACCTGTCAAAATACAGGAGCCAAAGTATCCGTGGGAGTTTATCCAGACGGGAAACTGCGGTGCCCCGATTGAGACGCCTGAGGGATGGCTGGTGATCACGCACGGAGTAGGGCCGATGAGGCAGTATTGCCTGGGTGCTGCCTTGCTCGACCTGTATGATCCGACAAAAGAGATCGGCCGCCTGAAGGAACCGTTGCTCGCACCCAACGAGGAGGAGAGGGAGGGTTATGTCCCCAACGTAGTCTACTCCTGCGGATCCATCCTGCACAACAATCACCTGATTGTTCCATATGGATTGTCAGATACGGGCGCCGGGTTTATGTCCATCGATATCAGGGAACTGATTGGGAAGATTCTCAACTCCTGATGCATGCTTCCGACAGCCAGGATGCCGGCTCGTGGTTTTGCAGAACGGTCAGATGCGTGATGAGGCCAGTTAAGGGCCGGAACAGTGTACACTTCTCGAAGAAGGGAGAATATGGATGGGAAGACGATGCTTTTGCGTCATACCAGTAAATCATTCTTGTTGCGCAGAAAAAACGAGATGCTCATCAGAGACATCAGCCATGAGATGGTGGACTCTGCCCCCTGGTTGAGATTCACACCATTTGCCTGCAGTCCGTCGCGACAGCCGCCTGTTGCAAAATCATACAGAGACTCACCACGATCATTTTCTCCCGTGAACCAGTAAAATGCTTTCAGTGCATAATCGGCATAGGTGCCGTCCTTTACAAACTCCTCTGCCTGAAGACAAGCATCGATCATGCCGTTGGCCTCGAGGGGTTGCTGATCGAACGCTGCCTTGCCATGCGGGGTAAGCCACCCGTGGTTGCCTATGGGGGAGAAGATGCCATCATGGAATTGTTTTTCAATGAGCCAGTCCAGCACCTTCAATCCGCGTTGAATCACCGATTCATCATTCAACAACATCCCGGCATGGATCAATGCGTGGGGGATGCGGTTGTTGGCATAGCTCACCTTTTCTTCAAACCAGCGCCATTCCGATCCGATAGGTTGATCAAACAGGTCGCACAGCTTCTTTACACAATGCTTCAGCCTTTCAATCACTGCTTCTTCCCCATGCGCTTTTGCGTGATAAGCCAATCCCAATGCAGCGTATGACAGCGCCCGGGGATGAGTCAGCGTTCCGACCGATTTCCACACCTTCCCGAACAGGTAGTTGGCGTGATGATGGAAATTGCATACATCGGTATAGGCCGTTGTGTATCCAAGTGCCCACGCCACTCTCCCCGTAGTGTCTTCCGATCCTTGGTCATCAAGCCATTTTCTTTCATAATTCATCAAATTTCTAAATTTCGAAATGGCAGGATTGTAAGCGTAATCGATGAATGAAAGATAGGTGCCGGTGAGCCGGGTCACTTCATCCACATCCTGCACCTCATTCTGCAGCATTACCGACAGGAGCAGTGCCCTGGCGTTATCATCCGTACAATACCCGTGGTTTCGGTCGGGCACATTATACCGGGCATGTTGCAGAATACCGGTGTAGTCTGTTAAGACACGGAGGTGATCCAGTTTGATGGGCGGAAGGACAAACTTTGATTCCATCACCTGCGATGGCTCAGTGATGGCTCTGATTTTGTCTTCCGCAATGATCTGGTCCGTAAGCTCATAATACTGTTTGCCAATCATGGGCCAATAACACTCTTTGGCCAGGTTGAATGCATTCCGGGCAATCGTTTGCCTTTTGTCTTCATTCTCCAGCAGATCGTTGATGTGCGCTGTCAGCTGATCTGAGTTGTTAAAGTCAAACAACAGCCCCCTCTCCTCGGCAAGCATCTCTTTGGCGTACCAGAAGGGGGTAGAGATGATGGGTTTAGCAGCTCCCATGGTGTAGATCAGTGTCCCCGAGGAGATCTGTTTTTCACCCAGATAAGGAATCACATAGATATCGCACAGTTCCAGGTAACTGAAGAGCTCCTCATTGGTGACAAACCGATTGATAAAGATCACATGCTTTTCCAGTTTTAACTTGTTTACGAGTCTGATGAGCATGAGCCGATAATCTTCCCCCTCATGCTTCACGACATGGGGATGAGTAGCGCCCAGCACAATATAGACAGTATTCGGGTATTTCTCCACGACTTTTGGCAACGCTTTGATAACCACCTCGATAGATTTGTTTCTGGAGAGAAGGCCAAAGGTAAGCAACACCTTTTTGTTTTCTACTCCCAGCTTTTGCCTGAGATGGGAAACGTTTTTGGTTTTGTAATGATGAACCCCATGGTGAATGTGTACACAACCGGAGGCGGGAATCCCGTACACGGTCCGCAGCAATTCAATGCCTTTTTGGGAGATACATACCAGCTTTTGGGAGACGCGTGCAAGCTCACTGATCACCTTCCTCTGATTGTCGGTGGGATTATCGATCACGGTGTGTAGCGTGGTAATTACAGGGATCCGTAAACGTTTCAGCAGTTGGAGAATGTGTATGCCGTTCAAGCCGCCATAAATTCCGAACTCATGCTGCACAATCACTGCATCAAAATTATTCGAGTTCAGATATTCAGCGGCGTTGATGTAGGATGCCATCACATTCTGCTCAATCTCAAACACCACATCTTCAGAATAATTGTAGCGGTTTAAACCGTCGTTCATGGCTACCACGCCGGTGGATACGCCTTTAGCCTTCAATCCTTCATTTAAGTCTTTTGTAAATGTGGCAATGCCACATCTACGGGGAGGATAATTCCCGATTATTGCGATCTTGTTCATTATGTATGAATTGGTTAAAACAAAAGAGCTGGTTTCCAGCAATGTTTTTTGAATAGAATTATACTTTATAAACAGTCGAAACCAATTTAATTTTGTTAATAATATGGAAAAATCATTATAACAGGCGGATGAGGATAGGACAGACGCAAATCGTACCCGCACCAAAACCCGGTCACTTCGTTCCTAACTGATTGCATACAGTGCGTTTGATTACTGATAAAATGTTGCCGGAAGGGTTCCCGGATGAAAAAAATTTCCGGAAAAGGTCCGGTTATTGAAACGTTACATATTTTTTCCCTATCTTTGTATTCCGATATCAGAAGGGTTCAATTCAACATAACATTTTTGGCAGTATGCACATTTTTAAGCCGGTGCGATTGATCCTTGAAAACGGGACGGTTTTTCACGGACAATCGTTTGGAGCCCCCAAAGGAACATCGGGAGAGGTCGTTTTCAGCACAGCAATGGTCGGTTATCCCGAGAGCCTGACAGACCCTTCCTACGAAGGACAGATTTTAATATTCACATATCCCCTTATCGGAAATTACGGAGTACCCGCCCAGAGCGAAACAAACGGAATTTCCGATTTTTTTGAGTCCGACAGGATCCATGTCCGCGGACTGATCGTGCAGGATTACTGCGACGACTATTCCCACTGGAACGGAAAGAGAAGCCTGGGCGACTGGCTCCGGGAGGAGGATGTACCCGGCATCAGCGGAATCGATACCCGTATGCTGACGAAGGTACTCCGGGAAAAAGGGTCCATGTTGGGAAAGATTGTCTTTGACCGGGAGGATGAGGCGGGTGATGATGATCCGGAAAAGGAGAACCTGGTGGCAAAAGTAAGCTGCAAAGAGGTGATCGAATATGGAGAGGGGAAAAAAACGGTGGTGCTGATCGATTGCGGGGTGAAGCTGCACATTGTGCGGGAGTTGCTCACACAACAGCTCCGGTTGATCCGCGTACCCTGGGACTACGATTTCAGCACGATCGACTACGACGGTCTGGTGATCTCCAACGGCCCCGGTAATCCCGATCATTGCGGGATCACCGTAGAGCATATCCGCAATGCTCTGCAGCAGGACAGGCCGGTGTTCGGCATCTGCATGGGTAACCAGCTGCTGGCCAAAGCAGCGGGAGCCGACACTTATAAGCTGAAATACGGTCACCGCAGCCACAACCAGCCGGTGCGGAAAGTGGGAACCCATACCTGCTTCATCACCGCGCAGAACCACGGGTATGCCGTGGATGAGTCGCGGCTGGGAGCAGAGTGGGAGCCTTACTTTGTAAACATGAACGACGGCACCAACGAGGGGATCCGCCACAAAACCAAACCGTTCTTCTCGGTGCAGTTCCATCCCGAAGCGACGGGAGGGCCGACGGATACCCGTTTTTTCTTCGAGGATTTTGTGAAAATGCTGTAACCCAATCAATCCAAAGAAATGAATTGCGAAAGTTCGATGCAACAAGATCGTATCTCGGGGAGTGGCACAAAGCTCCCCCCAAAAAAGAAAGTACTGGTTCTCGGTTCGGGTGCCCTCAAGATCGGCGAGGCGGGTGAGTTTGACTACTCCGGATCGCAGGCACTGAAGGCGCTGCGCGAAGAGGGAGCGGAGACCATCCTGATCAATCCCAACATCGCCACGGTACAAACCTCCGAAGGATCGGCCGACCGGATCTACTTCCTGCCGGTCACTCCTTTTTTTGTGGAAAAGGTGATTGCCCGTGAACGGCCCGACGGCATCCTGCTGGCTTTCGGCGGCCAGACCGCGCTGAACTGTGGCGTAGTACTTTACAAAACAGGGATATTTGAAAAATACAAGGTCGCGGTATTGGGTACACCGGTGCAGGCGATCATGGATACGGAAGACCGTGAGCTGTTTGTCAGGAAGCTCGACCAGATCGGTGTGAAGACCATCAAAAGCTTTGCCGTCACCACCATGGCAGATGCGCTGCAGGCCGCCGCCACGCTCGGCTATCCTGTTATTGTACGGGCTGCCTATGCTCTCGGCGGACTGGGTTCCGGCTTCTGCAACAAGGAAGAGGAGCTGAAAGCGCTGGCCGGTAAAGCGTTCAACTACTCCCGTCAACTGCTGATTGAGAAGTCGCTCAAAGGGTGGAAGGAGATCGAATATGAGGTGGTGCGCGACCGATACGACAACTGCATCACCGTCTGCAACATGGAGAACTTCGACCCGTTGGGCATCCATACCGGCGAAAGCATCGTGGTGGCTCCCTCGCAAACACTCACCAACAGGGAGTATCATAAACTGAGGGAGCTGTCCATCAAAATTATCCGGCATATCGGAGTGGTGGGAGAGTGCAACGTGCAGTACGCCCTTGACCCTGAGTCGGAAGACTACCGCGTGATCGAGGTGAATGCCCGCCTGAGCCGCTCTTCGGCACTGGCATCCAAGGCGACCGGCTACCCGCTGGCTTTCGTGGCGGCAAAGCTGGCCCTGGGTTACGGGCTGTTCGACCTGAAAAACTCCGTCACCCGCTCTACCAGCGCCTTCTTTGAGCCGGCACTCGACTATATCGTGGTGAAGATCCCCCGCTGGGATCTGAGTAAGTTCAACGGTGTATCGAAAGAGATCGGCTCCAGCATGAAGTCGGTTGGTGAGATCATGTCCATTGGCCGCACCTTTGAGGAGGCCATCCAGAAAGGGCTCCGGATGATCGGCGTGGGGATGCACGGCTTCGTGGAGAACAAGGAGCTGCAGATCGATGACATCGACAAAGCACTCCGTGAGCCGACCGATCAGCGCATCTTCGTGATCAGCAAGGCGTTTCGAAAAGGATACACGGTCGATCAGATCCATGAGCTGACGAAAATTGATAAATGGTTTCTTTGGAAACTGTACCACATTGTGCTTACAGCGGAAACGCTGGAGGAATATTCCCCTGAAACAGTCGACTTTGGTGCAGCACACAACAACAGTTTCGATGAGGAGCTGTTGCTCGCCAAGCAACAGGGTTTCTCCGACTTTCAGGTGGCCAGGGCCATCTGGAAAGAGCAGATCACCGACGCATCGCCACTCATCATACGTTCTTACCGGAAGAAATTGGGACTGCTGCCGGTAGTCAAACAGATCGACACGTTGGCAGCCGAGTATCCCGCGCAGACCAACTACCTCTACCTCACTTACAACGGGTCGGAGAACGATGTGCAGTACCTGGGCGATCACCGGTCGGTAATTGTCCTGGGGTCGGGTGCCTACCGTATCGGTTCGTCCGTTGAATTCGACTGGTGCTCGGTGAATGCGTTGACTACCGTTCGTAAGGAGGGATACCGATCGGTGATGATCAACTATAATCCGGAAACAGTATCGACCGACTATGATGTATGCGACCGGCTCTATTTCGACGAGCTGTCGTTTGAGCGGGTGATGGATATCGTTGAACTGGAGAACCCCCACGGCGTCATCGTCTCGGTTGGGGGACAGATCCCCAATAACCTGGCAGTGAAGCTGGACAACGCAGGGGTGAACATCCTGGGTACCTCGGCCACAAGCATCGATAACGCCGAAGACCGCCATAAGTTTTCCTCCATGCTCGACCGGCTCCATATCGACCAACCCCGCTGGCAGGAGCTCACTACCCTCGATGCAATTTACCGGTTCGTGGATGAGGTGGGCTTCCCTCTGCTGGTAAGGCCCTCTTATGTGCTCTCCGGTGCGGCTATGAACGTCTGCTCCAACAGGGATGAGTTAGTGCGCTTTCTAACACTTGCCACCGAAGTGTCGGATCGGTACCCGGTAGTGGTCTCCGAGTTTGTGGAGAATGCCAAGGAGATCGAAATGGATGCGGTTGCCCGAAACGGAGAACTGGTTGCCTATGCGATTTCTGAGCATGTGGAGTTTGCCGGTGTCCATTCGGGCGATGCTACCATCCAGTTCCCGCCGCAGAAGATTTACGTGCAGACCGTCAGGCGGATCAAACAGATCACCCGCGAGATCGCGGAGGCACTGAATATCTCGGGGCCTTTTAACATTCAGTTCCTGGCGAAAGAGAATGCTATCAAGGTAATCGAATGTAATCTGAGGGCATCCAGATCATTTCCTTTTGTATCAAAAGTATTGAAAATAAACTTTATAGAGCTCGCTACGAAAGTAATGCTTGATATCCCGGTCCGCAAGCCGGAGAAATCGGCTTTCGACCTCGACTATGTGGGGATCAAAGCCTCCCAGTTCTCGTTTACCCGCCTGCAGAAAGCCGATCCGGTGCTTGGGGTGGATATGGCATCGACCGGTGAGGTGGGGACCATCGGTACCCATTTCGACGATGCTTTGCTCACCTCCATGCTGGCGGTGGGCTACCGCATCCCCAAAAAGAACATCATGGTTTCTTCCGGGGGCACCAAGTCGAAGGTGGACCTGCTGGACGCCTGTCGCCTGCTACAACAAAACGGCTATCGGTTGTTTGCTACCGAGGGCACACAAAGATTCCTGGCGGAGAACGGTGTGAAAAGCACCCTGGTGGCCTGGCCGGATGATGAAACAGCGGCGCTGAAGGTGAACGACCTGATCGCGGAAAAGCGGTTCGACCTGGTGATCAATATTCCCAAGAACTTGACGGAAAGAGAGTTGACCAACGGCTACAAGATCCGTCGCGGCGCCATCGACTACAATATTCCGCTCATTACCAATGCGCGACTGGCCAGCGCCTTTATCAAAGCGTTCTGTCGGACCTCGGAGGAGGATATCGCAATCAGGCACTGGGGGGAGTATCAATAAGCGGTCAGCGATCAGCAGTCAGTAGTTTGAAATAGGAGAAAATTGAAAAAAGAAATTGATAAGAAATCAGAAAACAATCAATCAATCAATCAATAATGGACCAATCAATCAAGAAAGTTGTTTTACTGGGTTCCGGCGCCCTGAAGATCGGACAAGCCGGTGAGTTTGACTACTCTGGCTCGCAAGCTCTCAAGGCGATGCGCGAGGAAGGTATTAAGACGGTGTTGATCAACCCCAACATCGCTACCATACAGACCTCCGAAGGGGTAGCCGACACTGTCTATTTTCTGCCGATCACTCCTTATTTTGTGGAGAAGGTAATTCAAAAAGAAAAACCCGACGGCATCCTGCTCGCCTTTGGCGGCCAGACGGCTCTCAACTGCGGCACGGAGCTCTACCGGAGCGGCATATTGGAAAAACACGGGGTGAGGGTGCTGGGCACCACCGTGGAAGCGATTATGATCACGGAAGACCGGGATCTCTTCGTGAAGAAGTTGGATGAGATTGCAGTGAAAACACCGGTATCGCATGCGGTGGAGAGCCTGGAGGATGCCCTGAAAGCAGCTCATGAGATTGGTTTTCCCATTATGGTTCGCTCTGCCTACGCCCTGGGGGGACAGGGATCAGGCATCTGCAACAACGAGGAGGAGTTTGTGGAACTCTGCAAAAGCGCTCTCTCCTTCTCCAGTCAGATTCTGGTGGAAGAGAGCCTGAAAGGGTGGAAGGAGATCGAGTTTGAGGTGATCCGCGACAAGAATGATCACTGCTTCACGGTGGTGCCGATGGAGAACTTCGACCCACTGGGCATCCATACCGGCGAGAGCATCGTGGTGGCACCGATCATCACACTGGCAAAAGAACAGATTGAACTGCTGGAAGATATTGCGCGCCGTACGGTACGACATATCGGTATCGTGGGAGAGTGCAATATACAGTATGCGTTCAACGCGGAGACCAACGACTACCGCATCATCGAGATCAATGCCCGCCTGAGCCGCTCCTCGGCACTGGCGTCTAAGGCATCAGGCTATCCGCTGGCGTTCGTGGCCACCAAGCTGGCGCTGGGCTACTCCCTCGACCAGATCGGGGAGCAGGGTACCGCCAACTCAGCCTACGTGGCACCGAAGGTGGATTATCTGATCGTGAAGATCCCCCGATGGGACCTGAACAAGTTTTATGGGGTGAGCCATGAGATCGGCTCCAGCATGAAGTCGGTGGGGGAGATCATGTCTATCGGCCAGTCGTTCGAGGAGATCATCCAGAAGGGGCTGCGCATGATCGGGCAGGGGATGCACGGCTTCGTGGGAAACCGGGAGATGACCTTCGACAATGTGGAGGAGTCGCTTTCGCGACCAACCGACCTGCGCATCTTCGCCATCGCCGATGCCTTTGAGAAAGGCTATACGGTAACACAGATTGAGGAGTTGACCAAGATCGACCGCTGGTTCCTGGAGAAGCTGGAGAATATCCACAACTACTCGAAGGTGCTCTCCTCCTACAACAAGATAGAAGAACTTCCTGCAGAAGTGTTACAAGAAGCCAAGCGGCTCGGCTTCTCCGACTTCCAGATCGCCCGTTTTGTGGAGGAGCCGCAGGGAACCGTGGAGAACGAACAGATCCGGGTGCGTAACCATCGCAAGCGCCTGCAGGTGCTGCCGGTGGTACGCCGCATCAATACCGTGGCTTCGGAGCATCCGGATAAGACCAACTACCTCTACTTCACCTATGGATCGGCCAGTGCCTACAAGCCACACCAGGAAGAGAAGGAGACCGTGATCGTGTTGGGTTCGGGCGCTTACCGCATCGGTTCCTCCGTGGAGTTTGACTGGTGCTCGGTGAACGCGGTACAAACTGCACGCGATTTGGGGTACCAGTCGGTGATGATCAACTACAACCCCGAAACGGTGTCAACCGACTACGACATGTGCGATCGGCTCTACTTTGATGAGCTGACCTTCGAAAGGGTGCTGGATGTGATCGACATCGAATCGCCCAAAAGGCTGATCGTCTCCATGGGAGGACAGATCCCCAATAACCTGGCGATGAAGTTGCACCGTCAGCAGGTACCCATTCTGGGGACCTCCCCGCTATCGATCGATCGTGCGGAAAACCGGCACAAGTTCTCCGCCATGCTCGACGAGCTGAAGATCGACCAGCCACGCTGGAAGGAGCTGACCAGCTTCGATGAGATCGACTCTTTTGTGGATGAAGTGGGCTTCCCGGTGCTGATCCGTCCATCCTATGTACTCTCCGGTGCTGCCATGAACGTCTGTTACGACAGGGAGCAGATGCATACCTTCCTGCAGATGGCGGTCAATGTCTCCAGGGAGTACCCGGTGGTGGTCTCCTCCTTTCTGCAGAACGCCAAGGAGATTGAGTTCGACGCAGTAGCCCGTGAGGGGGAGGTGGTGGAGTATGCCATCTCCGAGCATGTGGAATTTGCAGGGGTTCATTCGGGTGATGCCACGCTGGTCTTTCCTGCGCAGAAGCTCTATTTCGAGACCATGCGCCGCGTGAAGAAGATCTCCCGGCAGATTGCGCGGGAGCTGAACATCAGTGGACCGTTCAACATACAGTACCTGGCTAAGAACAACGAGATCAAGGTGATCGAATGCAACCTGCGCGCCTCACGCTCCTTTCCGTTTGTCTCGAAGGTGCTGAAGCAGAACTTTATTGAGACGGCCACCCGTATCATGCTCAATGCACCCTTCCATAAACCGCACAGTTCAGCATTCGACTTGGACTATATCGGCGTGAAGGCGTCGCAGTTTTCTTTCTCCCGCTTGCAGAACACCGATCCGGTACTGGGTGTGGATATGTCTTCCACCGGTGAGGTGGGTTGCATCGGGGAGGATTTTCACGATGCCATCCTCAAATCGATGCTCTCCGTGGGGTATAAGATTCCGCAAAAAGGGATCCTGATCTCCTCGGGTGAGACAAAATCGAAGGTGGACCTGCTGGAAGCATGCAAGCTGCTGGGGGAGAAAAGATATACCCTTTATGCCAGCCACGGTACACAAAAGTTCCTCGAAGAGAACGGCATCGCCGCCACCGACGTGAACTGGCCCGATGAGGACGGGGAGAACAACATCCAACAGATGATCGCCGAGAAGCAGTTCGACCTGATCATCAACATCCCGAAGGATGTGACACGCAGGGAGCTGACCAACGGCTATATCATCCGCCGCGGCGCGGTGGACCACAACATCCCGTTGATCACCAACGCACGACTGGCCAGTGCATTTATCACCGCGTTCTGCAAGATGGATCTGAAGGATATCGAGATCAAAAGCTGGAACGAGTATTGATTCGCATCCAGAGGGATCGTCGCGACCCCTTTGGAAAGAAGACCGAAGCATCCTTTTCACAAAAGAGGATACGAAAGAAGTCTGAGCAATGTGCTCAGACTTCTTTCGTTAGGGGGTGCAAGAGATCTCTATTGCTGCTGGTATTTGAACCGTTTGATGCTGTGCTTGGGGGTCTTCTCAAACTCCTCCTCCCGGATCCTGAACGAGGCGATCCTGCTGTATCCGGGTAACTTGACATTGATCTCACTGATCAGGTTCCGGAAGAAGCTGTTTATCTGTTCGCCGCCGATGCCGTACTCTTTGAGCACCTCAAAGTCGGGTACGATCAGCGCCACGATCTTATTGTTCTCCTCAATGGCTAGCGACTCATTCACAAAGGGAGACCCGTTGATCTTCTCCTCGATCTCCTCCGGATAGATGTTCTGTCCCGAGGAACCCAGGATCATGTTCTTGTCCCTGCCCCGGATAAAGATAAATCCGTCGCTGTCCATCACTCCCAGGTCGCCGGTCTTCAGCCATCCATCTTCGGTAAAGGTATACCGGGTGGTCTCCTCATTTTTGTAATAGCCCAGCATTACATTGGCTCCTTTGACTTGTATCTCACCCACAGCCTGCTGCGGGTTATCGGAGTCGATGCGCACCTGCATTCGGTCGACGGCCCTGCCACAGGAGTGTTCTTTAAATGCGGTCCAGTAGGCATAGGAGATCAGCGGTCCGCATTCGGTCATACCATACCCCACGGTATAGGGAAACCGTACCTTCCGCAGGAACTTCTCTACATCCGGGTTGATGGACGCCCCGCCAATCACGACCTCGACGAGATTGCCGCCGAAGGCTTCGATCATCGACTTGCGCACTTTGCTGAAGACAAAGGCGTTGAGTAAAGGAATACCTGAGAGTACCTTTGCAGCCCCTTTTTGCAGCTTGGGTAATACACTCTTGTGGACGATTTTTTCAATGATGAGCGGCACCGCCAGTACCAGCTTAGGCTTCACCCTGGCAAAGATCTCGAGCAGCACTTTCGGTGAAGGTGTCTTGCCCAGAAAATGAATATGACAACCCATAGAAATGGAGTTGAGGATCTCGAAAGCGAGCCCGTAGGTGTGTGCCATCGGCAGCATACAGACGATGTGATCTCCCGCATGGATAAACTCCAGGTTGTCGTTTGCAAATTGGGTGTTGGACCAGAGACTACGATAAGGGATCATCACTCCCTTGGAGTTGCTGGTGGTGCCGGAGGTATAATTGATGACTGCCAGCTCCTCCGGCTTGTCGGTACGGAAGGAGAGGTCATTCACAAAGAACCCTTTGGCATATTTCTTGTCAAAATAGCTGTCCGCCTCCGAAGCAAAACGTTGTAGTTCGGCGCGGGTAGTAGTCAGCAGCGAGAAGCTGTCGAGCGAAAAGACCGACTCCACCTGGGGCAGGTGCTCGCGGTCAAGGTCGTTCCAGATGCTTTCATCCGTGAAGAGGAGCTTTGAATCGGAATGATCCACGATAAAGCGAACGCTTTCCTTATCAAACTCGTGTAGAATGTTTACGGCAACAGCACCATAGGAGAGGGTAGCAAAGAATGTGATCGCCCAGCGGGCTGAGTTCTTTCCACACAGAGAGATCTTGTCACCCCTTTCTACTCCGGCTGCCCTGAAATAGTCGTGTAGCCGGTCAATCTCCCGTGCAAAATCTTTGTACAGGTAAGTCTTTCCCTGATAATCGGTCATCGCAGGCAGTTCCCAGTGGTTGCGTACGCCCTGTTCGATCAGACCTAAAAATGTGTTTGGGTTCATTTGCTGTATCTATATTGTCTTTTATTGTTCCATTGCCGCAGGTTCATCTATTAAACATGCGGGCGAACGGTTTGTTTGTCCTCATTGAGTGCAAAATTAGCGTAAAAATATCGTTATGACGAATTTTTTTCAAATAAGTGTGACAATGTTGCACCGATGTCAGGATCGCTCCGAATCAAAAAACCGGGCCAACGGCCGGCTGTTTCAAGATCAAAAATGAGTGACGGAAACTGTTTTTTTACCATTTTTATACAATCGATCAGAAGAAATGGGTGCGAAAACCATAAATTTTGGTATATTTACGGCTTAGTTGTAGATTTGTGCTTGATTATTGAGCTTTTACCTGATAATTTAATTTCATATCAACAGAAAAATTATGTCATCAAAAATTTCAAGAAGAAAATTTCTGGAAACGGGAGCCATTGCTGCTGCCGGATTGACCATCGTGCCCTCCTCCGTGCTGGGAAAAAGTATGGGTCATATGTCGCCGAGCGATAAGTTGAACATCGCCGGTGTGGGTATTGGCGGAATGGGTTTTGCAAACCTGAAAAACCTGGAAAGCCAGAACATTGTAGCTCTTTGCGACGTGGACTGGAAGTACAGCAAACAGGTATTCGACCATTTCCCTCATGCAAAGAAGTACATAGACTATCGTAAAATGTACGATGAACTGGGTAAGTCCATCGATGCCGTGGTAGTTGCCACCGCCGATCATACCCACGCGCTCATTGCCGCCGACGCCATAACCATGGGCAAACATGTCTACGTACAAAAACCCTTGACACACAGTGTGTATGAATCTCGTTTGCTGACCAAACTGGCTAAGAAACACAAAGTAGCTACCAGTATGGGTAACCAGGGATCATCCGGAGCCGGCGTTCGCCAGGTGGTTGACTGGATCTACGACGGACAGATTGGCGAGGTAACGAAAGTAGAGGCCTTCACCGACCGTCCCATCTGGCCGCAGGGACTGATGATACCCAAGGAGGTACACAAGGTGCCCAAAACCCTCGATTGGGATCTCTTTATCGGGCCGGCCAAGAAACGTCCGTTCAATGAGATCTATCATCCCTGGAACTGGCGCGGCTGGTGGGATTTCGGCACCGGTGCCCTCGGCGATATGGCCTGTCATATTCTCCACCCGGTATTCAAAGGATTGAACCTGGGTTATCCTACCAAGGTGCAGGGATCCTCTACCATGCTGCTGACCGACTGTGCCCCCAATGCACAGATGGTGAAGTATGTCTTCCCTGCCCGCGACAATATGCCGAAGGTGGCCATGCCCGAAGTGGAAGTGTACTGGTACGACGGCGGTCTGCAACCCACGCGTCCCGAAGGTGTTCCTGCAGGAAAAAACCTGAACGATCATGGTGGCGGCGTCATCTTCCACGGTACGAAAGACACCCTGATCTGCGGTTGTTACGGGGTGAACCCCTGGCTGGTATCCGGACGCAATCCCAACTCACCGAAGACGCAGCGTGAAGTGACGCTGTCGCACGAGATGGACTGGGTACGTGCCTGCAAAGAAAGTCCCACAAACCGTGTTGAGACAGCTTCTCCCTTCTCGGAAGCAGGGCCGTTCAATGAAATTGTCGTAATGGGTGTGCTGGCCGTGCGTCTGCAATCGCTCAACCAGGAACTGCACTGGGACGGAGAGAAGATGGAGTTCACCAATATCCCCGCCGATGCAACCATCCAAACCATCATTGAGGACGGATTTAAGATTACCGACGGTCATCCCACGTTCAATCAGACCAAGACCGATCCGGTCAACGCGGTGGCATACGCCAACGAGCTCATCAGGCATACGTACCAAAATGGCTGGGTTCTGCCTGCTATGCCGTAATTGTTTATTTATCAAAAGAAAAATAGTTATGAAAAATGTTTTTTATCTGTTTACTTTACTCATCTTATCAGGAGTAATTTTTATGTCATGTAGTAATTCAAAAAAACAATCAGCCACAGCGGATGCATCAGAAGATGCGGTAGCTGTTGCTGTGATAGGGGAAGAATGGCTTACCCTTTTCAACGGAACCGATTTTACCGGCTGGAGAGGGTATAACCGTACCGACATGCCAACAGCTTGGACCATCGAGGATGGTGCCATCAAGATCAACGGATCGGGGATGGGTGAAGCGGGAGCCAAAGATGGTGGTGACATCATCTATGATCAGAAATTCAAGAATTTCGAGCTCACCTTCGAGTGGAAAGTCTCGGAAGGAGCGAACAGCGGTGTCTTCTATCTCGGACAGGAAGTAGCAGGCAAGCCGATCTATGAATCATCCCCCGAGTACCAGATCCTCGACAACGAACGCCATCCCGATGCCAAGCTGGGAAAAGACGGCAACCGCCAGTCGGCTTCGCTCTATGACCTGGTTCCCGCTGTTCCGCAAAATGCGAAACCCGCAGGGGAATGGAACACCGGCAGCATCATGGTATACAAAGGTACGGTGGTTCATTCACAGAATGGTGAAAATGTGGTTGAATATCACCTTTGGACCGATGCATGGAAAGAGATGGTGGCCCACAGCAAATTCAAAAACTGGCCCGATTTCCTCAATGCAGGCGGTGAAAACCAGGAAGGATACATCGGACTGCAGGATCACGGAGATGATGTATGGTTCAGAAACATCAAACTGAAAGTATTGGATTAATCAGTAACAACAGGAAAATCATTCAGCCTTCGGGCTGAATGATTTGTTTTAAAAAGTCAAGACAATGAAAAAAAAATTATTCTTACTGGTAGCGCTGATGAGCGTACTTTTCCTCTTCTCCGCCTGTACAGAAGGGAAGAAAAAAAATATCTACCTGCAGCTCTACTCCGTACGCGATGACATCAAAGCGGACTACGCAGGCACCATCGCAAAAGTGGCTGAAATGGGGTATACCGGCGTGGAAGCTGCGGGCTATAATGACGGTCAGTTCTACGGAATGGCTCCGGCGGACTTTCAGAAATCGATTAAGGCTGCGGGCATGGAGGTGCTCTCTTCACATGCGGGCAAGCCGTTGGCTGAACCTGCTGCCGACACCAACTGGGAGGAGACATGGGCCTGGTGGGACACCGCTATTCAGGCACATAAAGATGCCGGTATGAAGTATCTGGTCGTGCCCTGGATTCCGACCCCCAAGACACGGGCCGACCTGCAGGCATATTGTGATTACTTCAACCAGATCGGCGAGAAGTGTAACGCTGCCGGCATCCGGTTTGGTTATCACAACCACAACTTCGAGTTTACCGAAGTGGAGGGTGAGCTGATGTACGATTATCTGCTGCACCATACCGATCCCTCCAAGGTGTTCTTTGAGATGGATGTATATTGGGTAGGTGAAGGCGGTAAGAACCCGGTTGATTATTTCAACAATTATCCCGGCCGCTTCGAACTGCTGCATATCAAGGACGAACTGGAGCTGGGCAAGAGCGGTAAGGTTGATTTTGAGGGCATCTTCAACAATGCGGAGAAAGCAGGAACCAAATATATGATCGTAGAAGTGGAAAGATATACAGGCACTCCGTTTGAAGGGGTGCAGGAGAGCTACGACTACCTCAACGATGCTGCTTT
>JAQVWR010000121.1 GCA_028709605.1 Proteiniphilum sp. | reverse complement strand
ATGATAAGATCCTGGATCCGCGTAACACCTACGCTGATGTGAAGGAGTGGAATGAAAAAGCACGCGATCTGGCCGGACGCTTTATCACGAACTTCCAAAAGTTCACCGATAACGAAGAGGGAAAGTCACTGGTGGCTGCAGGGCCCCAGTTAGACTAAACAAGTTCTTTGAGATATTCGATCAGCAGAGAGGTTGTCCGTTGCGACAACCTCTCTCTTTTTTTGCAGAAAAAACCGCTTCTCTGTGAAGCGGTTTCCAGTGATCAGTTCGCACCAATTGATCAGCCCTTCAGCAAGGCATTTTCAATAGCCTCCTTTGAAAGCTTTTTCGTGCAGAAGAACCAGTCGTAGCAGTGCATATCCTCCTCCTTGGTCTCCATGCGCTCCCTGGCCACGCCGCAAGAGCCGGCAGTGGGGACAATCACCTCATCTCCCGGTCGCCAGTCGGCCGGCAGTGCCACCCCAAACTCATCGGCTGTCTGCAGGCCTATCAGGATGCGCTTCAGCTCATCGAAGTTTCGCCCCAGCGACAGCGGATAGTAGATGATGGTACGGATAATGTTCTTCGGGTCAATAAAGAAGACCGCGCGTACTGCCTGGGTGGAATTTTCGTTGGGTTGAATCATGCCGTACTTTTTGGCTACTTCCATAGTGATATCTTCAATCAGCGGGAAGGTCACCTCCACATCCTTCATTCCTTTGTACTCGATCTTCTCCTTGATGGTGCGCAACCAGGCAATATGACTGTAAAGACCATCCACAGAGAGTCCCACCAACTGGCAGTTCAGTGCGTCATACTCATCCTGCATACTGGCAAAAGTCATAAACTCGGAAGTACATACCGGGGTAAAATCAGCCGGGTGACTGAACAGAATCTTCCATTTGCCTTCAAACCCTTCGGGGAAGTGAATGATACCTTGTGTCGTTTTGGCGGTGAACGACGGTGCTTTGTCGCCGATTCTCGGCATTGCCGATGTGGTGTTTTCTTGATTTGTTTCCATAGTGAATTTTTTTGATGAAAATGATTTTCTACAAAGGTAACCGATCCGTATTATTGATGCAATCAATATATATTATTTCAATATCGCATATATCTATACTATAACCCTCTTCCGCCTGCCGGATGGCAGCTATCTTTCGCGGGCATACGGCCAGGCAGCAATCCCTCCCTCGAGCACTTTCACGCGGGTATATCCGTTGGCCTGCAAAATGAGTGCTGCTTCATAGCCTCGCAAAGAGATCTTGCACCAGGTAATGATCTCCCTGTTTTTGTCTTCCGGCAGTTCATTCAACCGGTTCCTTAGTTGTCCCAGCGGGATCAACCGCTCACCGATACCGAGTCGCATCTGTTCAAACTCATTGGGATTACGCACATCCAGCAGCCATAAAGGTTCTTTTTCTCTCACCCTTTGATGCAGTTCTTCCGCCGTAATTCCCCGGAAGAGCCCGTCCAGTTTGTTCTGCATGATATGTGCCGTAGCAATGCTGTGGTCGATGGCCAATGAAAAGGGGGGAGCATAAGGCAGATCAGCATTTGCCATCTCATCCACCGTGAGGCCTCCCTGAATTGCCATGGCCCACATGGCCACCTGTTTGCTTACATCACCCGGCCCGATCACCTGTGCCCCCAGGATCCGCCGGCTTTGTTTATCGACAATCAACTTAGAGACCAGCAGGTTACCGTTCATAAAGCCCGGCTTATCAAGGCTGGCATTGATCACCGTCTCTATCCCGGTAATTCCTGCTTTCAGGGCATGATGCTCGGAGAGCCCGGTAGAACCCGCCACATAGTCAAACACCTTGCAGATTCCGGTCTGTATGGTTCCCGGAAAAGTCACTTCGTTGCCTTTGATCAGATTTACGCCCACTACCCGACCCTGCAGATTTGCCAGATCGCCAAAGGGAGCAATCACCGGTTTGCCGGTGATCAGTTGAGGAATCTCCACACAGTCGCCCACGGCATAGATATCGGGGTCGGAAGTCTGCATAAAGGAATCGACCCTGATACCCCCTGTCTCTCCGATTTCCAGTCCCGCATCTTTAGCCAGCTTTGTGTTGGGGACAACGCCGATGGCCACTACCGCCAGGTCACATGGTATTTCCGTTCCGTCCTGTAACTTCACCGCAGTCAGTTTACCGTTCTCACCCAAAAAAGAAGCAACGCCATTGCGCAATATAACATTCACCTTGGTCTGCACATACCTCTCCACGAGTCGTGCCATCTGCTTGTCGAGGAAGGTGAGCAACTGTGGCAGCAACTCCACCAGAGTAATATCGATTCCTGCAAGGTGCAGCGCCTCCACGGTTTCGATTCCTATCAATCCCCCGCCGATAACTACAGCTCTTTTGATCACGCCCTCATCCTTGATCTTGCGCAGGTAATCAGCATCTGCAATCGACTGAAGAGTGGTGATCCCCTCCAGTTCCACTCCCGGTACAGGCGGTTTGCGGGCGGTAGCACCGGTAGCGATCACCAGTTTGTCATAAGAAGCCGTTCCGGTTTCACCGGTAGTAAGATCCGTAAAAAAGATCTGTTTGTTCTTCCGGTCAATGCTGTTCACCTCGGTCAGCACTTTCGTCGTGATCTTTTTGGCATTCCAAAAGAATTTCGAATCGCGCACCACGCCTGCCGGAGAGCAGAGAAGCTGGCTGCGATCGTCAAAGTAACCTCCCACATAGTAAGGATAACCGCAGGAGGCCATGGAGAGATCAGATGCTTTCTGAAAGATGGTGATTTCCGCATTTTCATCCATGCGACGCGCTTTAGAAGCTGTCTTAGGACCGGCAGCAGAGCCACCGATGACTACAATTCGTTTTTTTTCCATCGTACTATTCCTCGCGTTAAAAGGTGGTCATTGGGTCACAAAAAGGAGCCAATGCCTCTGGCAACATGGTTGCTGCCAGAGAATCTTTATTGCTGATCCGGTTGAATGGGGATCAGTTCATCGTTGTCGGGGAAATCGCAGTCGCTGCAGTGCTGATGATTCCCCAGTCCGTCAATCAGTTTAAAGCATCGCCGGCAGCGGTACCAGTCCGTGTCGAACTGCACGTTTCCTCCCTCAATATTGATCATCATGCCCTCCACAAAGGCCAGGGCAATTGTCCGGCGTGCTTTTTCATAGATACGCGTCAGGGTGGGCCGGGAGACATTCATCTCCCCGGCAGCCTGGTCCTGGGTCATTCCCATATAGTCCAACAGCCGGATTGCTTCATACTCCTCAAATAACAACGAAACCGACCGAAGCATTTTCCGCGGGATACCAAAAGGCTTGAACCCCTGCATCAGCGGCGGGTAAGCCATTTTCCGGTTCTGTTTGGGACGGGGCATAAGTTCAATCAATAGGGGTTTTTAAATGATGATGCAATATTCAAAGATAAACAAAAAAATGGATCTATGCTCTCATGGGAAGGGAAAAAATGGAGGAGCGTAAGGTCACTCCTCCCTGCTAACGAGCTACCGGAAGTCTCCGAAACGATTTTGTCAGCCCCGGCCTCTGCCCATTCCTCTGCCTCCCATTCCCATACCAGCTCTTGGCCCGCGACCCAGGCCGCGGCCATAAACCTGTTCGGGTGTGTTGTCTGACAGATTCTCCCTGTTGTGTACTTCTTGGGCACCATAACTGGTGCATCGTCCCATACGGCGTCCGGTCATCGGACCCTCACCGAGTGGACCCCTTTGATTCAATCCAGGCATCTTACACTCCTTTCGTAAATTGGTGAAACATAATGTGACCGGCAATGGGCATCACCCTCCTTATGGGTGATCTTCTGGCCATCACCTGTGGCTGGTACAAAGATAGA
>JAQVWR010000120.1 GCA_028709605.1 Proteiniphilum sp. | reverse complement strand
CCAGACAGGAAGGATTGGATAAGGACAACTTGCATCACTTCTACCATGCACTGGTAAACAGTGACCTGTTTTGGGATGACAAAGCACTCTTAAGTAAAGAACAGCTGCTTGCCTATGAGGAGAATATCGTAAAGCATACCCAAATGATCAACGAAAAGCGGCATCGCCCAGTGGTATGGAAGTATTACCAATGGCTTTCCCTGCTCTTCGTGGAGATATATCTCGACCGATATTTCAGCAACCGGGAATCTCTACTCGCATCACTTAACGAATACGTGGACTGCTTCAATACTCGCTGGTCAGAGTATGCCGACATGGCGCAATTCAAGGAAGAAGAACTGAACAAACTTTCCTTACAGAATGCCACGGGATCAGGTAAGACATTGCTGATGCATGTCAACTATCTGCAATACAAATATTATTCGAAGCAATATGGCAAAGAGCATGATCTTTCGCGGGTCATTCTGATAACTCCCAACGAAAGGTTGAGTGAACAGCATATTGGTGAGTTTGCGGAGAGCAACATTGGCGCATCGAACTTCTCGAAGGAGGGTCACAACCTCTTCACACAGGCACAAGGAATGAACAGAGTGGATGTGCTGGAGATTACCAAGCTGGGAGAGAAAGAGGGGCCAAACACGATTGCGACACGCAGTCTTGGCGACCAAAACTTGTTGCTGGTTGATGAAGGTCATCGCGGCCTGTCAGGAACCAACGCCAAGACCGATGAAAATGCATGGTATAAGAACCGTGCCATGTTGTGTGAAAAAGGGTTTGCCTTTGAATATTCGGCAACCTTCGATCAGGCTGTTTCCGGTACAGATCATGAAGATAATTATGCGAAGACCGTTGTCTTTGATTACTCCTATCGTTGGTTCTATGAAGATGGATTCGGGAAAGATTACCAGATTCTGAATTTGCCTGAATCAAATGATCACGAGATCAAATCCATATATCTGACAGCCTGCCTTTTAAAATTCTATCAACAGCTGGATATTTACGACAGTAAAAAGCAACTGTTGACACCTTTCAATATTGAAAAGCCTTTATGGGTGTTTGTGGGAAGTACCGTGAGTGGAGGAAACAAGCTTGGGAAAGATGAGCAGATTGTTGCAACCGATGTTGCCCAGATCATTCTGTTCCTCAACGATTTTCTTTCCGACAGAGAGAAATCTCACAAGCACATGGAAACGATCCTGACCGGCACAGGAGTGGATACCGGACTGATGGACAGCAAAGGTATCGACATTTTTGAGGGTTCATTCAGCTGGTTGGCTAAAACGATCGGTTCGGGACTATCTTACGATGATCTCTATAAAAATATCCTGAAGCGTCTGTTCAATACAGACAGCGGCGGACATCTGATCTTGGATAGGGTGAAGGGTGAATCGGGAGAAATCTCTTTGCGTGTCGGCACATCGGAAACACCTTTTGGACTGATAAACGTGGGTGACGCCAAGGCTCTTTCCGATCACATTGAAAGTGTCGCAAAACAAAATGAATTGTCGCTCACGATAGCGGATAGTGATTTTTCTGAGGCGATGTTTGATAGCGTGAAGGAGTCCTCATCGCCCGTCAATCTGTTAATTGGTTCTAAGAAATTTGTTGAAGGGTGGGACTGTTGGCGGGTCAGCACCCTCGGTTTGATGCATGTGGGAAAAAGCGAGGGTGCCCAGATCATTCAGCTGTTCGGGCGTGGAGTGCGATTGAAAGGATATGGCTGGAGCCTGAAACGAAGCGGACACAGCTATGCCCCCTCATTGCCCCAACATATTGAGGAACTTGAGACACTGAACGTATTCGGTATTGAAGCCGACTTTATGGAGAAATTCCGCCAATTCCTTGCCGATGAAGGGTTGCCCGGAAATGAGCGGAGACGTGTTTTCACCATTCCTCTCAATGTCACCTACGATTTCGGCAAGAAACTTCAGATTATCCGGCCGAAGCGGAAAGCGGATGATGGAAAAGAGTACGACTTCAAAAAGGATGCTCCGGTGCCCACCCTGGGTCAGCTTACCGAGTATCTTCAACTGCACCCGGTTGTATCGAACTGGTATCCGCCTATTCAATCCATAGACTCAAATGGGAAAACAATAACCACAGACAGAGAAGATGTGAAATTGAGCGCGAAGCATCTTTCGTTGCTGAATATGGATGAATTGTATTTCGAGCTCGAACAGTTCAAACGTGAAAGAAGCTGGTACAACCTGAATATAGAAAAAACAGGTATCCGTAAACTACTTGCGGATACAACCTGGTACACTCTCTACCTGCCCGCTGCCCGATTGGAGCCGAAAGGTTTTGAAGATGTACTCTTGTTACAACAAGTAGCAACAGAATTGCTGAAGCGTTACTGTGACCACTACTACAACTATTGCAAAAGATCTTTTATTGAGCCTCGTCTCGAATTAAGAGAGCTGACCCCGGGGGATGACAACATTCCGAAAGATGATTTTTATCAGTTAATCGTGGATGGCAGTGAAGAACAGGTGATTCTAGCCATTGCCAAGCTCCAGAAAGAGCTGGAAGAAAGCAAACAGTCACTGCTAAAATCCGGCGATCTGCAGGCATGCCGTTTCGGGATGCATCTATTCCAACCCCTCTTTCATGTGAGAAAGGGCGGAAAGATTACCATCCTTCCGGTAGCGTTGAATGAAAGTGAGTTTCAGTTTGTAACAGATTTAAAGGATTGGACAGAAACCAACGAGCAGGAGCTTCAAGAAAAAGGTGTTGAACTCTTTTTACTCCGGAATCTAAGTCGCGGGAAAGGGGTTGGTTTTTTTGAAGCAGGCAATTTTCACCCGGACTTTATCCTCTGGATGATTGACGGGGAGAAACAATATGTCACCTTTATCGAGCCACACGGACTGCTTCATGAAGGCCCGGCAAGCGAGAAACTCCTGTTTCATCGACGCATCAAAGAGATAGAAACACGATTGGCAAAACCGGATATCATTCTTAACAGTTTCATCCTCTCCTGGACAAAATACCCACAGTTACGTTGGGGCATTTCACAGGAGGATATGGAAGCCAATCACGTGTTGTTCATGACCGATGACAGGGATGGTTATATAAACAAGCTCTTTGATAAACTAAGGGAAGTAAGAATAGAACATTTGACTTAAGGCGTGGAGACTAAGAATTAGATATTTGCGCACAAGCATATGTATATTTAATAATGAAATCTGCAAGATCGTAACCGTGGTGGGATTGTTGAGGGATTGAGAAGTATAACGTCGGCCAAATCGTACCGCTGCGTCGGATGAAACAGTAAACTTCTCCCCTTCCTTAGACAGTTTCTATTCACAGTTAAGTTAGTTTCCTGTGATCGCCCTGCAGGGCGATCACAGGAAACTAAGCGGCCGTCCGGTACACTTCCATCGGCCTTTTATATTCCAATCCCTGATGGGGCCTTTCCTGGTTATAATACTTCATATAATCCTTTATTTTGTGATATAACTCCAAACCATTGTCTGATGGTTCGAGATAAAGCTTCTCGTATTTGATGTTCCGCCAAAATCTTTCAATGAAGATATTGTCAATAGCCCGTCCCTTCCCTACGATTGTACCCTCTTTCAGTCCAAGATTTATCATTGCATCTAATAAACCATCATATTCTCTATCAAAGTTCTCATCATCCACATTCAAGCAGACTTGTATAGCTTTTTTGACTGCACTCTTTTCCATTGCGATAAAGTCGCACTCTCCACGATCTTTATAGTAGAATATTTGCTTGTATTTTTTACGAAGGTGTAAGAATATCAAGTTCTCTAACCGTCTGCCGGTGTTCTCACTCGTTGTTACA
>JAQVWR010000007.1:57057-58634 GCA_028709605.1 Proteiniphilum sp. | reverse complement strand
ACCCTGAATTCGGTATTTGTAAGCTGGGGATATCGTTGCCGGATAACGTCCGATACATCCGGATAGATCTCATTAAAAACCTGAAAGAGTGCAAGCCATTCCTCTTCATAATTTGTACCATAAACTATTTCATTGAATTTATCCAATACTTTTTTCGCAGGATCATCTTCCCTTACCCTACTATTCAATAAGGCTACCTTTTTAACCGTATCGAATCTTTCCATCATCAACCGGCGTATTTTTCTTTCAGCATCGAGTTCGAAGGTATCATGCAATCGTTTCAGGTCATTCGCCATATTCCGGAGGATTCCGATCTTCTGCTGTGCCTGAAATTGTTTATTTCGTTGTCTAAGGATAAATAAAGTAAAAGTCAAAGCGCCTGTCAATCCAACGACTATCAAAATAACAATCAGTCGCTCCATTGTCCTATACTGGCTGTCAATAAGGCTTTGTTGCAATTCAAAATTATATTTTTGATTTGCCTCATAGACCGATTGCCTGTTCCGGTCATTCATGATCTCAATCAACACATGGGTATATTTTTGGTGGTAGTCAAAAGCTGTTTTATAATTACCTTTCTCACTTTCCGTTGACGCTAAGAATTGATAAATGCTTGCCCTGAAAGAATTATCCTCAAGCGAATCGACGCTGTGGTTTAATTTTCCGGTATATATCGCTACTGAATCCGGCTGTCCCATACCGGCATACAATTTGGCAAAATTCAGGTAATGGCGGGGTATTTCAACACTATCAGAATTTAACAGATACGATTGGCGCAGGTAGGTTTCCGCTTTATCGTACTGCCAGTTTTCCCTGTAGGCTATACCAAGATTCTGTGACAACAGGCTTTGCAATTTCAGGTCACCTTTGGTTTCGGCTATATCCAACCCTTTGTGGAAATAAAGGAACGCGCTGTCTTTTTCTCCCGATAGCAGGAACATCCGCCCCACAGCACTTAAACTATAGGCTTCTTCCTCGGGATATGCATTGTAGAATCGGGCGGCCGATTTATATCTCTCCAGCGCCATGGGATATAAATCCTGTACTGCAAATAGATCCCCCAGATTATATTGTATCAACCCTTGCAAAGCATTGTCGCCTGCTTCCGTAGCATAATCCCCGGCTCTCAGGTAATGTCCCATCGCTTTTTCATACTCCTTCCGCTCACGATACACGCAGCCGCTGTAGAACCATGCCAAGGCAGTTATGCGGGGATCCTTATTGTGTGCTGAAAAAAAGTCACGCGCCCGGAAGATCAGTGTATCCTCGTGTATAGGACGGTACGTCTTGTATTTTGCCTGCACCTGCGTTACCAGAAAGCGCATATAATATGCATGATTAAAGCTTTTTTCGGGATAAAAAATGGAATCGATCAGCAGCATAGCACTGTCGGGATGCCTCTCAACAAGGTGCCCGGCCTCCTCCAGCAGACTCGAAGCTTCGGGTTGTGGGTTACAAGCAAAGAAAAAGGACATTCCTGCTGCAACAACGATGGTAAATAAAAGGCTACGCATTGACTTTACGGTTTAGACCGATTTTGATCATGCAAATATATGATTTTAATGCTTATTCCATTC
>JAQVWR010000007.1:54810-56957 GCA_028709605.1 Proteiniphilum sp. | reverse complement strand
GATGAATATCTTATTGATTTACTGATGCACAATTTCTTTTGCCTCGACAAGCAATTTACGGGAGACGTGTGCGATGTTGTAGATCAGTCCCGCCCGGCGGTTCGCCTGATCTTTTTGCAGCTCCTCGATGCTCTCTTCCCAGCAGTTGGCTTCCTGAAGCAGGGTCTCCAGCTGCATATGGTCGGCAGCACCGGTCAGCAGCTCGGAAACATAGTGCAGCACCCGGCTCACATTGTGGCAAAAGGATCGTTCCTTGTCAGTCAGATCTTCGGCATGCTTGTGCACGCCGAAGGCAGAGATGTAGGAGAGCAGTGCATGGTTCAGGTTGGTGAGGTTGAACGCCCGTTCCTGATAAAGGCGGGTATGCCGCGGTTCAAGACGCATCCCTTTCCAGGCAGAGGTAAGCGCATTGTCGGCGTTATAGGCGGTACGACGGTTATGGAGATAATCTTCTTCCGAGACCGAGCCTTCGTAGATACTCTCAAAATAGCGTTTATTTTTGACCACCGCAGTCAGCAGCAATCCCGGAAGCTGCTTATATTGCCAGTCGGGCCATACGAACCGCACCACCAGATAAGCGATGGCACCGCCTATCAGCGTATCAACTATCCGGGGGTACATGACTGCAATGCCCTGATCGGAAAGAAGATTGAACGCAGCCAGGACGTAGATCGTGATAAATATGGCAGCCACAATGTAGTTCTTTTTCAGCCAATAGAAGAAAAGGTAAATGGAGGTGAGCAGGAGCACAATCTGACCGGCAAGCGTAGGCAGCAGATGAGCCAAGGATACGCCCAGGATAACGCCCAATAATGTACCGAAAACACGGTGAAAAAGCCGCATCCGGGTGGCACTGTAGGTCTGCTGAAAGACAATCAGCGAGGTCAGCAGGATCCATGCTCCCTTCTCGAAATGAAACAACTGCATCATACCGTACCCCAGCAACCAACTCAACGTGAGGCGTACAGCAAACTTGAACCGGGGATGCTCCGGATTAAGCAATGAGCGAAGACGGGTACTCTCCGGCTTACGGGAAGTAAATACAGTGACATCAATCTGTGCGCTGAATGTCTCTTCCTCCCGCAGATTTTTTTCGAGGTCCGTCAGGTTTTTCATCAGCAGCGACAACGTATGATAATGCGATGCTCCCCTCTCCTCTTCCAGCATCTTCTGTACGGCAGACAGCGTCCATTCCAGCGACAGGGGATGCTTATAAGGCTGATCCGTCAATAGCGAGTCACCAAAAAGAAGCAGTGCCTTTCCGATCTCCCGCATCAGTTGTCCAAAGCCCTCCAGTAATTCAATATTGCTTACCTCTCTGCTCAACAGATCATACTGTTCATGGCTGGAAATAGCCCTCTCCTGCATCTCCTGCAACAAAAACCATTTCCGATAATAGACATTTACAACGGAACGTACTTCTGCACTGCTTTCCGCGGAATAACCGTAAAGATTATTTTTACACACCTCGATCTGCTGGGCCAACTCAATATTTTTTTGAGCCAGCTGATTTCTGATCTGCATCTGCACCTGTTGTTTGCTGGGAAAAAGGTTTGCTTTCAGGTCGATGTATTCTGCCAGGTAATGAAATCCTTGTGCCAATTGTTCTTGTAGCAGCCTGTATGGCCGGTAATGCAATAGCAGGATAGAGACCAGAGAGTAAGCAAAAGCGCCGATCGTGTAGAGCACGGGCTGGTAAACCCATTTTTCAGCGTTGCCGGTCCCGAGCATCGTATAGACAAAAATGAGCAAGGTCCCGAAAGTAACTCCCTGCATCCTTGCGTTCATTCCCCCGAAAATCGTCAGCGAGAACGCTGAAATGAAAATCAACCAGACAAAATAGGGAGGAAAGGGCGAAAGCAGCTCAACCAAGCTGCTGACCATAAAAAAGAGGATAAGTGTCAATCCGGCCGATTTCATCCGTCCACGCGGATGCACGTCGGTCTCGCCGAGTGCCATGGCGACCACTCCCAACGCCATGGTCGTACCAATAAAAGAGTTGTGAAACAGAAGCTCTGCCGGTATCAACAGGCATGCGATGGAGACGGTCACCTTCACCGCCCAGAGGCGATTCGGATTTTTCCAGAAAGCGTTGATCCATACCTCAACGATCTGCGCCTTGACTATATTGACCCGATGGTTCATAT
>JAQVWR010000007.1:53187-54710 GCA_028709605.1 Proteiniphilum sp. | reverse complement strand
GCAAGGATATGGGTACAGATACGATCCAGGAACCAGCGGTCGTGCGAGATCACCACGGCACAGCCGGCAAAATTCTCCAGACCTTCCTCCAGTGCACGGAGAGTGTTCACATCGATATCGTTGGTCGGCTCGTCAAGCAACAATACGTTCGCCTCAGCCTTAAGCGTGAGTGCCAGGTGGAGGCGGTTGCGTTCTCCGCCCGAAAGGACACCGCACAGCTTCTCCTGGTCGGCTCCGGTGAAGTTAAACCGGGAGAGATAAGCGCGGGCATTGATCTCCCTGCCGCCGACACGGATAAACTCAGCTCCGTCGGATACCACCTGATAGACGGTTTTGGACGGATCAATTGCTTCATGAGCCTGATCCACATAAGCGGTCACCACTGTCTCCCCCACCTCGAACGAGCCTTTGTCGGGAACCTCTATGCCCTCTATCAACCGGAAGAGAGTGGTCTTACCTGCCCCGTTGGGGCCGATGACACCCACGATGCCGTTGGGAGGCAGCATAAAATTGAGGTTGTCGAATAACAGCTTGTCGCCAAATGCCTTGGCCACCCCCTTGGCCTCTATCACCTTGTTGCCAAGACGGGGCCCGTTGGGGATAAAGATCTCCAGCTTCTCTTCCCGCTCCTTCTGATCCTGGTTCAGCAACTGCTCATAGGAGTTCAGGCGCGCTTTACCCTTGGCATGGCGCGCCTTGGGTGCCAGGTTGATCCACTCCAGCTCCCGCTCCAGTGTCTTGCGCCGTTTGCTGGCCTGCTTCTCCTCCTGCTCCATCCGCTTGGTCTTCTGCTCCAGCCAGGAGGTGTAGTTTCCCTTCCAGGGGATTCCCTCGCCGCGGTCCAACTCCAGGATCCAGCCGGCCACATGATCGAGGAAGTAGCGGTCGTGCGTGATACAGATCACGGTACCCTTGTACTGCTGTAGGTGCTGCTCCAGCCAGTCGATCGACTCGGCATCGAGGTGGTTGGTAGGCTCGTCGAGCAGCAACACGTCCGGCTCCTGCAACAACAGGCGACAGAGCGCTACCCGGCGGCGCTCTCCTCCCGAGAGGTGGCGCACCGGTTCATCTTCCGGCGGACAGCGCAGGGCATCCATGGCCTGCTCCAGGCGGTTGTCGATGTTCCACGCATCGGCAGCGTCGAGCTGATCCTGCAGCACTGCCTGGCGGTCGAACAGCTTGTTCATCTTCTCCTCATCCTCGTAGTACTCCGGCAAGCCGAACTTCAGGTTGATCTCCTCATACTCGGCCAGCAGGTCCATGACGGGCTGCACCCCTTCACGCACCACCTCGATCACCTTCTTGTTGTCATCCAGCTTCGGGTCCTGCTCCAGATATCCTACCGAGAAGCTTTTATCGGAGACCACCTCCCCCTGATACTCTTTCTCGATGCCGGCAATAATCTTCAGCAAGGTCGATTTACCGGAGCCGTTCAACCCGATGATGCCGATCTTGGCACCGTAAAAGAAGGAGAGGTAGATATCTTTCAACACCTGCTTATGTGGCGGGAAAGTCTTGTTGAC
>JAQVWR010000007.1:50873-53087 GCA_028709605.1 Proteiniphilum sp. | reverse complement strand
GTAGTTCAGCCGGATTATCGCCGCTTCGAGCCCACTTTTGGAAGCACGGATCGCAATTTTACCGTTTTTTGATCAAATAATTTCGGTAAAAAGAAAAGATTATGTATTTTTGCAACTTGATAATAAAGATGGTTTTTAGGATCGTTTCAGACTACCGGTATGCACATAATGTCACGAACAACGCTGTCTTACTTCGTCAGAAAACGACTTATGATACAGAACACTTTTACAAATTAATTCAATAAAGTATGATTAAAGTAGGTATTAACGGATTCGGTCGCATCGGACGCTTGGTTTTCCGTGCTGCTCAAAACAGAAATGATATCCAAATTGTAGGTATCAACGACTTGCTCGATGTAGATTACATCGCATATATGTTAAAATATGACACGATCCACGGTCATTTCAACGGATCGGTTGAAGTAAAAGGGGGCAACCTGGTTGTCAACGGGAACAGCATCCGCGTATCCGCTGAAAGAAACCCGGCCGACCTGAAATGGAATGCCATAGGGGCAGAGTATGTGGTAGAATCAACCGGTCTGTTCCTTACAAAAGAAAAGGCTCAGGGACATATCGACGCCGGCGCAAAATATGTGGTAATGTCTGCTCCTTCGAAAGATGATACCCATATGTATGTTTGCGGTGTAAACGAAAAAACTTACACCAAAGGGGAACAGTTCGTTTCGAACGCTTCCTGCACCACTAACTGCCTGGCACCTATCACTAAAGTACTGAACGACAAATTCGGTGTACTCGAAGGGTTGATGACCACCGTTCACTCAACAACCGCTACGCAAAAAACCGTTGACGGGCCCTCAGCAAAAGACTGGAGAGGCGGCCGCGCGGCTTCAGCCAACATTATCCCGTCCTCTACCGGTGCTGCAAAAGCAGTAGGTAAAGTGATTCCCGAACTGAACGGCAAGCTGACCGGTATGTCGATGCGCGTTCCCACCCTGAACGTTTCTGTGGTGGACCTGACCGTACGTCTGGCAAAGGAAACCTCCTACCAAGAGATCTGTGCAGCCATGAAGGAAGCTTCTGAAGGCGAACTGAAAGGCATCCTCGGATACACCAACGAAGATGTGGTATCGAGCGATTTCATTGGGGATTCACGCACATCGATCTTCGACGAGAAAGCAGGCATTCAGCTCAGTCCTACCTTCGTGAAGGTGATCAGCTGGTATGACAACGAATGGGGTTATTCCAACAAGGTGCTCGACCTGATTGCACACATGAATACAGTGAATGCGTAATAAATACAGCACTATACAAAAAACGCCTCTTTCAGAGGCGTTTTTTTTGTAAGGTTATCGCACAAAAAAAGTTGGATCGCTCTGGTCCAACTTTTTTTGTGTCCTTATCAGATACCCGTTATTTATTCCGGATGAATCGCTTCAGAGGGGCATACCTCCGCGCACGTACCGCAGTCAGTACACATTTCGGGATCAATCACATAGATATCGCCCTCCGAGATAGCACCAACAGGGCATTCGTCGATACAGGTTCCGCAAGCAATACAATCTTCACTAATTACGTAAGCCATAATAAATAAAAAGTTAGTTAATGTAAATGGGTTCTTTTATGTTGATGCAAAGGTAGAAAGTTTTTTGTATAATTGAAAAAGTTTCCCGATATCTTTCTATTTCCCCAAACACAATATCCCGCCGTGTAGCACGTTTTAACTGTGTATGATTAGAAAAGCCGTATATGTATTGCTGTTGTGGCTCTTCACCAGCGTCAGTGGTTATGGTCAGCATCACAGGCTGCAGCACCGTCCTTACGCCGACCGGCAACTGTTTCACCTGGGTTTTACCATCGGCCTGCATACGCAAGATCTGATCCTCACCCAGTCGGGTTATGTGAATGAAAACGGTGAGGTATGGTTCTCTGAAATACCGGACGTGTCGCCCGGTTTTACAGTCGGAATGATCGGTGATCTGTATCTGTCCCGTTATCTGAACCTGCGGTTCCTCCCCACACTGAATCTCGGTGAAAAAGGTTTTCTCTTCCGGGAGCAGGTGACGGGGGAAGAGTATGCAACCACCCTCCGGAACAACTACCTCACGCTGCCCCTGCACCTGCAGATCTCCGGCGGCAGGATCAACAACTGTAAACCTTACTTTCTGCTGGGAGGGTATGCGAGCCTGGAGCTGGCTTCTAAAAAGAATCAGGCGGTTCGGCTAAAGCCGTTCGACACCGGCGTGGAGGTTGGCA
>JAQVWR010000007.1:37091-50773 GCA_028709605.1 Proteiniphilum sp. | reverse complement strand
TCCGGCGGCAGGATCAACAACTGTAAACCTTACTTTCTGCTGGGAGGGTATGCGAGCCTGGAGCTGGCTTCTAAAAAGAATCAGGCGGTTCGGCTAAAGCCGTTCGACACCGGCGTGGAGGTTGGCAAATGATCACCCTTCGTTTGCATTTCGAATAGGGATCTCTTATCTGCTGAAAATCGAATCATATGTTCTTCTGTGCAGCAGGTAGAAATCGATCAAAATACTCCTTCGATACTGTACCGGCAGATCGGTTGCCGCCGTTTTTTGCAGATTTGACCGGCGTACTTCACGATAAGCCCCCCGCATCTTCCCAAAATCACGGTAAGCTGTGATGACTGCCCAGCTGCTCTTTCCTTTTCCCTGCAACAGGAGATGCAACATTGCCAGCAGATCGAAAAAAAACCGAATCAGGCAGGTGGAGTGAAAGTTCTTCTGCGGCAGGTTTTTATAAAGCATCAGCAGGTTGTTTCGAAAATTAAGATACAGTTTACGGGGATTCTCTTTACCCAGCGATGCCCCTCCCACGTGATACACCACCGAAGAGGGTACACAGACCACTCTCCTGCCCCGCGCATTGAGCCGCCAACAAAGATCGATCTCTTCCATGTGGGCAAAGAAGCGCCCATCCAGTCCTCCCGCTTCGGTAAAATCGCATTTCCGGATACAGAGACAGGCGCCGGTGGCCCAGAACAACGGGATAGGATCATCATACTGTCCACGGTCCTCCTCCACCACTCCTAAGATCCGTCCCCTACAGAAGGGGTATCCATATCGGTCGATGAAACCACCAGAAGCACCGGCATATTCAAACCGCGTCCTGTGGTGAAAAGAACGGATCTTGGGCTGAACAGCTGCCACCCCCGGGTGCGCATCGAGATAAGAAATCAGGGGTTCGATCCAACCCGGTGTGGTCTCCACATCAGAGTTCAACAGGATCACATATTCCGCGTCAACTTGTTCAATGGCCTTGTTATATCCTTCGGCGAAGCCAAGGTTGCGATCGAACAAGATCAACCCCACCTCCGGATAACAGGATTTCAGAAAGGCTACGGAGCGGTCGGTTGAACCGTTATCGGCAACCATCACACGGCAACCGGCATCCCGCGTATGTGCCGTCACCGTCGGGAGAAACTGCTCCAGCAGCTTTTCCCCGTTCCAATTGAGTATAATCACCGATGTTTTTGTCATCTTTTACAATACCATAAAGAGGGTGCGATCAGCACGATACAGGATTTTCCGTCTCTCTTCTGAATTTCCATCGGTTATGCGACCACAGATAGCAAGAGGGTTCTCTCAGAACGGTTTTTTCCAGTTTTCTCATATAGCGCTCCGTGATGGAATGATCCCGGTCACAACCCGCATCGACAGATAGGGTGACAAATGTGCCCGTATAATAACCCCGCTTCACCTTCTCAATATCGAGGTAGACCACCGACATAGAGAGAGAGCGGGCAATTTTTTCCATACCGGTCTGTACCGGTGTCTCCTGGTGCAGAAAGGGGGTCCAGTACTTATCGGAGACCCTGGGGGGGCGCTGATCGGTAAGGAAGCCCACCACAATGGTTTTGCCCTCTTTCTTTTTCTGAATGAGCTTCCGCACAATGCTTTTCTTTTCAATCGGTATCGACCCGAAACGACTTCTGATCTTCCGGAACAACTGATCAAAAGCGGTCGAATGAAGCTGCTTGTAGACCAGCCCAGCCTCCACACCGGGCAGGAGACAAAACACGATGGAAGGGACCCACTCCCAGTTACCGTAATGCCCGAGACAGACCATACAGGAATTACCGTCTTTCATCAGCCGGTTGAGCAGCTCCGGGTTCTCGAACTTCATCCGTTTTCTGATCTCATCCTCAGAGAGATGAAGGGTTTTTACGGTCTCCACAAAATAGTCGCACAGGTGGTGATAAAAGCCTTTTTCCAGGGCGATGATCTCGTTTTTGTTTTTGTCGGGAAAAGCATTTCGCAAGTTCTTTCGCACCAGTTTTCTCCGATACCGTACGATATGATACACAATGAGGTACAGGAAATCGGACAAGAGGTAAAGCACCCAAAAGGGCAGCAGCGCAATCAGGTACGCTGCTGCAACCAACAGATTGGCCCGTATATGCTCCTTTCGTTCATCTCTCATCAGAAAATCGCTTTCATGGCCATTTGTTCCTCGCTGTATGCGCCTACCGTCACCTCCGTGATCCGGTTGACCCGCGACGAATCGTAATCGGCGTACAATTTTACATAATTTTCGGTGAAACCGTGCATCTTGTTTCCCCTTTTTGTATGCTCAAACAGCACTTTCTTTCGGGCTCCCTGCTGGGAAGCATAAAAGCGATGCAGCTTCTCCTTCGAGATATCGAGTAACGCCTTGCTTCTCGCATGCTTCGTCTTCGGATCGACGGCGTAATCAATCTGCAGTGCCTGCGTACCGGGACGCTCTGAGTAGGTGAAGACATGCAGTTGTGACACATCGAGCGACGCGATAAATTGTTTGCTCTCCTCATAACAGGCATCTGTCTCTCCTCTCACCCCCACAATCACATCCACCCCGATAAAGGCCTGCGGGAGGATCTTTTTGATCATCTCTACCTTGTGGCAAAACAGCGCCGTGTCATACCTGCGTTTCATCAGCTGCAACACGACATCCGAACCGGCCTGCAACGGCATATGAAAATGGGGTGCAAAGCGGCGGGAAGAGGCAACAAATGAAATGATCTCATCGGTCAGCAGGTTAGGCTCTATGGAGGAGATGCGATAGCGCTCAATCCCTTCCACCTGGTCAAGTGCACGGAGCAGATCAAGAAACGACTCACCGGTGGTACGCCCGAAGTCACCGATATTCACTCCTGTCAGGACAATCTCCTTACCCCCTTCCTGTACCACCTGTTCCGCCTGTTTCACCAGATCGGCGATCGATCCGTTCCGGCTTCTGCCCCGGGCAAAGGGGATGGTACAAAAAGAACAAAAATAATTGCAGCCATCCTGCACCTTCAGAAAATAACGGGTGCGGTCATCTGCCGATAGCGAAGGAACAAAAGAGCGGATGTGGTGTGTTTTCGAGGTGATTATCTCTCCTTTCTCTTTCTTTTGCAGATCATCCAGATATTTCACCACATCTAACTTCTGCTCGGTACCCAACACCAGATCCACCCCCTCGATACCGGCAATATCCTCCGGTTTGAGCTGTGCATAACAACCGGTGACCACTATAAATGCAGAAGGGTTCTCATGGATGGCCTTGCGGATGGCCTGACGACTTTTTTTATCCGCCAGCTCCGTCACGGTGCAGGTATTGATCACACAGATATCTGCCTGCTGACCTTTTCGTGCACGGGTCACCCCGTAATGGAACAATTGCCTCCCAATCGCTGAGGTCTCTGCAAAATTCAACTTACATCCCAACGTATAATAGGCTGCTGTTTTATTGTGAAAAATTGTTTGGTCAATCATAATTTCTGCACCGTCCGAAATATCTAATCGTTGTTTTACCGTTCCATCAGCGTAATGGGCTATTCATCTTTCTCAGGGCACAAAATTACAACTTTTATTCCCATTTCAACCCCTATTTGTTTGGTTATTCAATTTCCAGGTCGTATTTTTGCACAACTTAAGCATAAATGTGCGACAACTGTTACGGCCTTTTTTTTCGTAACGAACGCATCTGCACGTGAACTACGCAAGATTAACGGCCTATTAACATTGTTTAACTATAATATTTGCCTGATACCTGTTCCATAACATGTTTTTGAGTTACTTTTGCAATGTTTTTTGGGAAACAAATTTATTTATCGTTTAAAATCACTAAAGAATGAAAAAAGTATTGTTATTAGTTGCCGTCGTGGCAACATTAGGTTTGGTTTCTTGCAACAATGCTCAGGTAAAGGCTGAAAAAGCCAGACAAGACAGTCTTGCTGAAGTAGCTCGTTTGGACAGCATTGCACAAGCGCAGGCCGACAGCATTCAGGCTGCCATTGAAGCTGCCGAAGCTGCTGCTGCCGATACCCTGAATGTTGAAGAAGCTGCCGCTTCCACAAATAAATAAAAGAAGCGACGCCAGATCAGTTTCGGCCATCCCAATCGGGATGGCCTTTTTTGTGTGAGATTGGTGCAAAAGCAGTATCTTTGTTTCATTCGTGACAAAACATGATCGATATGAAAAAAATCATCTCATCCGGAATGTTGTTGATCGCTCTGTTATCTGCAGGCTGCAGCCAGAGAGCCAACACCTACTTTGAAAAAAAACTGACTTTTCCCGGGATCCTCACATCCGACCAGAAAGTGAAACTCTCTGCCTACATTGTCCCCACGCAACAGCAATACGAATGGCAGCAGTTGGAGTTAACTGCCTTTATTCATTTCGGGATCAATACCTTCACCGGACGTGAATGGGGTGACGGCACAGAGGATCCCGCCCTGTTTCAGCCAACCGATTTCAATGCAGAGCAGTGGGTCACTTCTTTGCAGCAGGCCGGGTTCAAGATGATCATTCTCACGGCCAAGCACCACGACGGCTTCTGCCTCTGGCCCACACAAACCACCGGCCATTCGGTCGCCGCCTCTCCCTGGCGCAATGGTCAGGGCGATATTGTGCGAGAGGTGAAAGAGGCCTGTGACAAGTATAACATGAAGTTCGGCATCTACCTGTCCCCCTGGGACCGGAATGCAACGAGCTATGGCAATTCCCCGAAATACAATGAGTTGTTTGTGAGACAGCTGACAGAGCTTCTCACACATTACGGGGAGGTGCATGAGGTCTGGTTTGACGGTGCCAACGGCGAAGGGCCCAATGGCAAGGTACAACAATATGACTGGAGCCGTTTTTATCATGTGGTCGACAGTCTTCAGCCCAACGCGGTGAAAGCGATCATGGGGGATGATGTACGATGGGTCGGCAACGAGCACGGATTAGGGCGGCAGACCGAATGGAGCGTGACCCCCCTGAACCCCGACATTAATGAGACGATCCAAAGTGAAAACCAGCGGCTGAAGATCTCCCCTACAGCAGAAGATCTCTGCAGCAGGGAGCTGATCATGGAAGCAAAGACCCTCTACTGGTATCCGTCGGAAGTCGATGTATCGATTCGTCCGGGCTGGTTCTATCATCCGGAAGAGGATCATCAGGTGAAGAGCCTGCAACAGCTGGTGGATATCTATTTTCAGTCGGTGGGGATGAACTCGGTGTTGCTGCTCAATGTGCCGCCCGACACCCGGGGCAGACTGCATGAGACAGATGTGGAACGGCTCAGACAGTTCGGCAGTTATATCGCGACCATCTTCCAAAATGAGCAACTGGCCGATGGAGAGATCTCCTGGAAAGCACGTTCAGGGACCTCCAGAGAGTTTATGATGACTGCGGACGAGACCATCAACACCGTTCTGTTGCAGGAAGAGATCCAAAAAGGACAACGGGTGGAAGCATTCAGGGTGGAAGGATGGATCGATAATGAGTGGCTTCTGTTGGCGGAAGGAACCACCATCGGCTACAAAAGGCTGGTGCGTTTCGAAGATGCAGCCCCCTCAAAATTGCGGGTAACGATTACGGAAACGAGAGACATTGCCAACATCAAAAAAGTAGGAGCCTATTATGCCCCTTCACTGGAAGGCGGTCAACAGAAAGAAACACTTCGGAAGAGATAAACCGGACAGGTGTCCTGTCATCATAACCCCAGACCATATTATATGAAAAATCTCCTCATCTATATCCTTTGCACATTGTCGGTGACTGCTTCGGGGCAGTCCATCAACGACCTGTTCAGATCGATGCCTTCTGAGCTACTGCCCGGTGTGTCGGAAGGAAACAAAACCATGTTGCTGGTGGATACCGGCAACACATCCGTTCCCTATGCCCTGGGGAAAATCAGGAAGATCCGGCACAGCAACGATTTTTTACAGATCCGCACCTCTGCCGCAGGCGATACCCAACTCAAGATGTTGCCCCTGATGCAGGACTCACTGATCATCTGCCTTATCCAGACCGTTTGTGCAGATGGGTGTGACAGTCATCTCTCTTTTTTCACCACTCAATGGCAGCAACTTGATCCCAACAGGTTTCTTCCCGATCTTTCGGCAAAATTTTCCTTCAATTCTTTCCCGAAAAATTCGGAAAATGACAAATATGCCGTATCTTTGCCGGACTTTTATCCGATCTCGGCCCGGTTCAGTACGGAAAGTACTGACCTAATGTTGAAACTCCATTACAGCGAACGAATGACCGGAGAAGAAAGAGAGAAGATAAAGCCTTTTCTGGAAAGTGATTCCATCCTGTTAAAATGGGAAAACGGTTTTTTCAGATAAAGAGATAAAGAGATAGATGCACCCGTAGTTCAATGGATAGAATACCGGATTCCGGTTCCGACGATGCGAGTTCGATTCTCGCCGGGTGTACAGAAGGCCGCTGTAAATCAGTTGATTTGCAGCGGTTTTACCTTTCAGTCTTTTTGATCCACTCATTCACCAGCGGCAGGTCGTACCCCATCTCTTTGGCCTTGTTGAAATCGGCCCTGGCAGCGACCTTGTCGAACTGATCCAAACGCACCCTGCCCCGCAGGAAATAGAAATAGGGATTCTCTCGCTGAGAGGACTCCACCACCCTCAGATCGGCCGATGCTCGAAAGGTCTGTCCTATGTGCACATAGCACTCGGCACGGTTGAGCAGGATGTCGGGATCAGGATCCGGCAGCGATTCGATCAACCGGCTGTAGATCTGTTCAGCCTCCACCCAGTGATCATCCAGCTTAAAGAGCAACGCTTTGCTCAACTGCGTGAACAAATGGGTGGAATCCAGCTTATTCGCCATTTTGAAATCAGCTTCCCCCTTCAGACGGTCATTCTGCTCGAGATAAAGCAATCCCCGTCTGTAATATGCCTCCACATCCCCGGGGTGATGCCGGACAAGGGTGGCATAGTCTTCGATCGCCTCCTCGTAACGGCTCATCTCACTCAGCAGAGAAGCCCTGCGATACAGCACCACCTCCGGCATCGGATTGTTGGCAAGGGATGCCGTAAAAGAGATATAAGCATCGTCATACAGGCCCAGCTGGCGCTGGATAATGCCTAAGTTCAGCAGCAATACGGGATTGTTCTCATTACCCGGATCGAAAGACATGGCCCGCTGCAGGGCAATTGCCGCACTATCGAGACGGTCCGCCTCAATATGAGTGGCGGCGCGCTCCACCCATGCCGCGTAATCCTGCCCGGTGAGTGAAAAGGAGACACAAAAACAGAAAAGAATGAGCGGATAATATTTCCCCATAGATGATACGAAATGCTGTTACGAAGGCAAATGTAATCATAAAATCATTATCTTTGCGCTCATCTCTTTTAAAAAAAATTATGTCATTCAACATGCCGACCGGATTTGTACCTGTGCAGGCGGAAATCGCCTCCGCGCCATCCACAACACCTTTAACAGAACAGTCTCACACCGCTGCCGAGCTGATCCAAAGCGGACAGTTTGAAGAACTGCTCGACCAGTTCCTTACCGGCAGCATCGACTTTCTGGGGAAAGTGCTGATCGCCCTGCTGATATTTTTTATAGGTAAATGGATCATCAAACGGATAGCGAAGACGGTGAACCGGGTTTTCGAACGAAGAGTCGTTGATATTGCCCTGCGCAGCTTCCTGATGAATATCCTCAACATAGCCCTCTTTGCGACACTGATCATCCTGATCATCAACATCGTGGGATCAAAAGCCGTCTCTCTGGTGGCACTGATCGGATCGATTGGTCTGGCGCTGGGTCTGGCAGTGAAAGATAACCTGGCCAACTTTGCCGGCGGTGTGATGCTGCTCTTCAACAAGCCCTTCCGGGGCGGAGATTATATCGAAGCACAAGGTGTAGCGGGCACGGTACAGTCGGTAGGGATCCTCTACACCACCCTCACCACCTTTGACAATAAGACGGTGCATATCCCCAACGGCCCCCTTTCGACCGGCAACATTGTGAACTATAGCACACAAGCTACAAGGCGCGTCGACATGACCATCAACGTGGACTACGGATCGGATGTGGAGCTGGTGAAACGGCTGCTGCTCGACATTGCGGAAAAGCATCCGCAGGTACTGAAAGATCCCGCACCCGTCTCCCGCATGGTGAAGATGAACGACAGCTCCATTGACTTCATGCTGAGGGTGTGGACGCTCTCAGGTGATTTCTGGCCGGTGACTTTCGACCTGAACGAACAGGCATATGAGGTGCTGGTTGCCCAAGGACTGAACATCCCGTTCCCGCAGATGACGGTTCATATGGCCAAAGATTAAAACTCCGAGTTGAAGTGGAACCGGATATTTTTAAAATCCTGCTGCGCCATCATCAGGATATAGTTCGATTCTGCCAGGAAGACATCCCTCCCCTCTTTGTCGTACGCCATATACTGATACTTCCGTCTCTTAAAGTCGGCCAGCTGCGTCGCATCGTCGCTCTCAATCCAACAGGCCTTGTACAGGTTGATCGGCTCCCAGCGGCATTGCGCTCCATACTCATGCAACAGGCGATACTCGATCACCTCGAACTGCAGCTGTCCCACCGTCCCGATGATCTTCCTGCCATTGAACTGGTTCACGAAGAGCTGGGCAACACCTTCGTCCATCAGCTGCCCCACCCCTTTCTGCAACTGCTTCGACTTCATCGGATCGGCATTTTCAATATACTTGAACATCTCGGGTGAAAAGCTGGGCAGTCCTTTGAAATGCAGCTCCTCTCCAGAGGTGAGCGTATCCCCGATCTTAAAATTTCCGTTGTCGGGCAACCCCACAATATCACCGGCAAATGCCTCGTCCATCACCTCCTTCTTCTGCGCCATAAAGGCGGTGGGTGATGAGAACTTCATCAAACGGTTATATCTTACATGTTTGTAGTTCACATTGCGTTCAAACCTCCCCGAGCATACTTTGATGAACGCAATACAGGAGCGGTGGTTGGGATCCATGTTGGCATGGATTTTAAAAACAAACCCGCTGAATGTTTCCTCGTGCGGATCCACAACCCGCTCTTCTGCCTGTACCGGCTGCGGTGAGGGAGCGATCTCCACAAAACAGTCGAGCAGTTCCTTTACGCCGAAATTGTTGAGAGCAGAACCAAAAAACACGGGTGCGAGCTGGCCGGCAAGATACTCCTCCCGGTTGAATGCAGGGTAAACCTCGGTAATCAGTTCCACATCCTCACGAAGCTTCTTCGATAACTTTTCGCCGATATGCTGCTCCAATTTGTCAGACCCTATCTCTAACTTCACCGATTCGGTAACCACCTGTTTGCCGGGCTGATAAAGATCGAGACTTTGCCGGTAGAGGTTGTAGACCCCCCGGAACCGTTCTCCCATATCAATGGGCCAGCTAAGCGGCCGTACCGATAGCTGCAGCTCCTCTTCCAGCTCATCGAGGATGTCAAACGGATCCCTCCCCTCACGGTCCATTTTGTTCACAAAAATCATGACCGGAGTATGGCGCATGCGGCACACCTCCATCAACTTGCGGGTCTGTGTCTCCACTCCTTTTGCCACGTCCACCACAATAATCACGCTATCCACGGCCGTCAGCGTGCGGAAAGTATCCTCGGCAAAATCCTGGTGACCGGGGGTATCAAGGATATTGATCTTGTAATCCGCATACTCGAAACCCATCACTGAGGTGGCTACCGAAATGCCGCGCTGTTTCTCGATCTCCATCCAGTCGGAGGTGGCGGTCTTTTTGATCTTGTTCGACTTGACGGCGCCCGCCACATGGATGGCACCGCCAAAGAGCAGCAGTTTTTCCGTTAAGGTGGTTTTCCCCGCGTCGGGGTGACTGATCACGGCGAAAGTACGCCGGCGTTGTATCTCTTGTTTCAATGACATATCATTAGCATTCAGCTGTCAGCGATCAGCTCTCAGCTCCTGGAGCCGGAAGCCTGTTCGGTGCAGCGGTCATATTTTTTAAGCGGTCAGCTCTTCGTTTGTTGGATCTTTCGGATGCAGCGCTGCAGGGCTTCTTCCCATGCGGGAATCGTTACCTGAAAAGTATGGCTTATCTTGGACAGATCCATCACGCTGTAAGGCGGACGTTTTGCGGCAGCAGGGTATTCATCCGTCCGGATCGGAACCAGCCGGCATCTCTCCACACCTGCCTGTCTTTTGATCTCTTCGGCAAACCGGAACCAGGTGGTCTCTCCCCTGTTGGAGAAATGAAAGATTCCGTTCTTCCATCCGTTCTCCTCCGCATCATAAAGGATATGGAGGATCATCTCCGCCAGATCGGCTGCATAGGTGGGCGTACCCCTTTGATCAGCCACTACCGATAGTTGATCTCTTTCCCCCATCAGCCGGAGCATTGTCTGCACAAAATTGTTCCCGCTTGCAGAATAGAGCCAGGAGGTACGTAAAACGAGCCATTCCCCGCCGGCAGCCTCCAGCAGCTCCTCCCCCTTTCGTTTCGTTTCTCCGTATACAGACACCGGATGTGCTTCCATCTCCTCCGTATAAGGAACAACAGACGATCCGTCGAAAACAAAATCGGTGGAAATATGAATCACTTTCACTCCATACCGCTTGGCAACCATGGCGAGATGACCCACTCCGGCAGCATTGACGGCAAAAGCTTTCTCCCTCTCGCTCTCCGCCTTATCCACCGCCGTATAGGCAGCACAGTTCACGATATAGCGGATCTGCTGCCCGGTCACAAAAGCCTCGATCTGCTGCGGATCGGTGATATCCAGCTGGCCGGCACCGGCAAAGAAAAAGCGAAACGGCAGGTTCATCCTGCCGGTCCATGCTTTCAACTCACTACCCAGCTGGCCGTTGGCACCGGTGACCAGCACATGCTGCTGCACCAGCCCGTAGTAAGACTGCTCTTTCTGCGTCTCTTTCTCGGTGCCCCCCAACGCTTTGCTTCTTCCCGTGAATATGGCCATAATTTACTCCTCTTTTTGCTGATCAATAGTCCGGTACTTCTTGGAGAGCAGTCTCAGCAGCGATGTGATCTGTGCGACAGCCGCCTGCGTTTCGCCCGAGATTTTTCTCTTTTGTAATTTCAACAGCAGATACCCGTACAACGCCGTAAAGCAGGTCTCCAGCTCCGACACATGCTTCTCGCCTGACTTCGCCCTCAACGCCACAATATGCGGCAGGGTGTTGTAATACCGTCGAATATATTCCGATTCTTTGGGATCTTTCAACAGCCGCAAATGCACATCGGTCAGGTCGATGATCAGATTTTTGTTGATCTGCAGATGACCCTCCTGCTGCACGCCTTCGGCTTTCATCATCAGGATCAGCCCCTCATACCAGTCGCGCACCTTGGCCCGCTCCTCTTCCGACGGATAGGAAGAATTGATGACGGATCGCTGCACCTGATCGATATCCAGGTTACAGGCACGCAACAAGTCTTCTGTCTGCCACATGAAGAGCAGGTACTCGGCTATGTTTTCTTGTTTATCGGGAATGTTCATGCTTTCCTGCGATGCGTATTTCCGGTGATGCTCACCACGATTAATGGGTTTTACACGCAACATTTTACCGGAAAAACGTCACTTTTCACTAAATTTGCCACAAAAATACAACATTATGCTCAAGTTTCATATGATTGAATCAGGATATTTTCTGGGTGACGGCGGGGTGATGTTCGGTCCCGTACCGAAAAAGTACTGGTCGGCCAAGTACAAGACGGATGAAAACAACATGTGCGAGATGTCGCTGCGCTGCCTTTTTATCGAGACCGACACCAGGCGAATCCTGGTAGATGCAGGGCTGGGTGACAAACACGATGCACGGCTGAAGTTCTATCAGCCCTCCCGGCAAAAAAATATCGTGGAAGAGATCCGCCGGATCGGTTACGGGCCGGAAGCGGTGACCGACGTGATCCTGACCCATCTTCACTTCGATCACTGCGGGGGCAGCACCCTGCTCAACGAACAGCAGCAGCCAATCCCCGCCTTTCCCCATGCCACCTACCGGGTCAGCCTGGCCCAGTGGAAGAACTACCGGAACCCCTCCCTCTTCGAGAAGGGATCCTTTTTCCCCGAGAACATTGAACCGGTCTATGATGCGGGACAGTTGCAGTTCGTGCTGAACGATATGCAGCTCGATGATCAGATCCGGCTGGAGCTTTATGACGGCCACACCCCGGGACAGATTGTGGTGCTGTTCGAGACGAAAGAGGATAAATTCGCCTTCCCGGGCGATGTGGTGCCCACCTCTCTGAATATCTCACTCAGCTGGCTCTCGGCCTACGATAACAGCGTGGCCGTCGCCATGGAGGAGAAGAAACGCTTTCTGGATAAAGCCAAAAAAGATCGCCGCATACTCATATTTTACCACGATGCCTATACGCCGATAGCAAAATTATAGATATCTTTGTCCCATCAATAAAACACCCAAATCATATGAAAAACAAAACATTACTATCCGGGCTATTGCTCCTGATAAGCGTTCTGCCGTTTACGGGAGTCACTGCACAAACAGACTCTACGCTGCTGAAAAAAACCATGGCGCTGCAAAAGAAAGTGGATGACCAGGATCACCAGTTCGATATCCTGGAAAAACAGATCGACGACCTGCTCTGGTTCGAACGACTGGGTGACGTGGCCTATATCGACAAGGTGCGGCTCACCGGCACGCCCCGCTGGAAACCAAAAAATTCCGATGACCGGTTCGCAGGCAATAAACTGCAGTTTTACACGTATGTATTCATTCCGAAAAATGCAGACAGCAGCAAGAAATACCCCCTCATCGTGCTACCCCACAGCGGGATCCATGCCAACTTCTCCACCTACTGCTGTCATATTGTACGTGAGCTGATGGCGCAGGGATATATCGTGGTATCGGCCGAATATCGAGGCAGCACAGGCTATGGGAAGAGCACCTATGAGAACATCGATTACGGCGGCAGGGAGAACGACGATGTACTGGCCAGCCGTGATTATATGATAGAAAACTACTCCATCGTGGATCCGGGCCGCGTGGGAGTGATCGGCTGGAGTCACGGCGGGATGATTGCCCTGATGCAGATCCTGCAGCATGGCGACCAATACCGGTGTGCCTTTGCCGGCGTTCCGGTAAGCGACCTGGAGAACCGCCTCGCCTCTCATGACCAGAGTTACAGCGATTATTTCATTGCTCCCTACCATGTAGGGGAGACCATAGAAGAGAACCCGGCCGAATATGCCCGCCGCTCACCCACCCACTATGCGGCCAACCTGAACAAACCGCTGTTGATCCATACCAACACCAACGACAACGACGTCTATGTGGAAGAGGTGCTACTGATGATCGACAAGTTGAAAGAGTTGGGAAAGCCATTCGAATACAAGGTGTTTCAGGATGCCTCCGGCGGCCACGGCTTCGACCGCATCGACACGAAGGAAGCGACCGACATCCGTTTCACGGTCTACCAGTTCCTGGAGCGATACCTCAACCCGCCGCATCCGTTTCAATCTGCCGCAGAAATGCGCAAGGCAGCATATCGCTTTAACTGAATGGAAATAACGGATGAGGCATTCATCCTGCCGACGCTTTTTGAGAAGGCCTGACCCGAAACACACTGCTTCGATCCGTTTCAAAGAATTTGTTTACCTTTGCAAAGATTGATTGAAAAAATTCAAAGTAAATTATCGGCTTAACGGTTCAAAATATTATTTTTTATGAAAAAAGGATTATTAATCACATTTGCATGTATGGCATTACTGGCATGTAACAACCGGGAAAAGGGCACCGATA
>JAQVWR010000007.1:0-36991 GCA_028709605.1 Proteiniphilum sp. | reverse complement strand
GAAAAAATTCAAAGTAAATTATCGGCTTAACGGTTCAAAATATTATTTTTTATGAAAAAAGGATTATTAATCACATTTGCATGTATGGCATTACTGGCATGTAACAACCGGGAAAAGGGCACCGATAAGGGAGCCATCTTCCTGAGCGAATTTGACACCCCGTACGGCGCACCTCCCTTCGACAAAATCTCCGTGGAGGATTATGTACCGGCTTTTGAAGCAGGCATGGCTCAGCAGGAAAAAGAGATTGACGCCATCGTCAACAACCCCGATGCACCCACCTTCGAGAACACCATGCTGGCACTCGATAACAGCGGGTCCATCCTGGAGCGGGTCTCTTCGGTTTTCTACGGACTGGAGGGGACCGACACCAACGAGAAGATGCAGCAGATCAAGGAAGAGATGTCACCCAAGCTGACAGCCCACAGCGACAACATCAGCCTGAACGAAAAGCTGTTCGAACGCATCAAAACATTGTACGACAATGCAGCATCACTGGACCTCACCCCCGAACAGTTCCGGCTGCTCGAGGTGAACTACAAGAACTTTGTCCGTTCGGGTATCATGCTCGACAAGGCAGGCAAAGAACGGCTGCGGGAGATCAACAAGCAGCTCTCCGCACTCACCATTCAGTTCAATAACAATGTGCTGACAGAAACCAATAACTACAAGCTGGTGATCGACAACGAAGCTGACCTGGCCGGACTGCCCCAGAGTGTTGTCAACGCGGCGGCCGAAGCAGCAACTGCTGCCGGGGAGGAAGGCAAGTGGGTCTTCACCCTGCACAAACCCAGCTGGATCCCTTTCCTGCAGTATGCCGACAACCGCGACCTGCGGGAAAAGCTTTACAAGGCAATGTATATGCGTGGCAACCATGACAATGAATATGACAATAAGGCACTGATCAGCGAGATCGTGAACCTCCGCCTGGAACGGTCCAACCTGCTCGGATACAAGGACTTCGCCGCCTATGCGCTGGAGGAACGGATGGCCAAAAACGAAGAGAACGTCTACAAGCTGCTGAACGATGTATGGAAGTATGCGCTTCCGCAGGCCAAAAAAGAAGCAGCTGAACTGCAGTCCATCATCGACAGGGAAGGCGGCAAATTTAAACTGGCTTCGTGGGACTGGTGGTATTACACGGAAAAACTACGTCAGGAAAAATTCGCACTCAACGAAGAGGAGCTGCGCCCCTACTTCAAAATGGAAAACGTACGTGAGGGAGTCTTCATGGTAGCCAACAAGTTATATGGCCTCAACTTCAGCAAACTGGACAATATCCCCATATATCACCCCGAAGTGGAGGTATATGAAGTGACTGATGCCGACGGATCGCACCTCTCGCTCTTCTACACCGACTATTTTCCCCGTGCCGGCAAGCGTGCCGGAGCATGGATGAGCAACTTCCGCGAACAGACCACCCTGAATGGCGAAGAGATACGACCCATCGTTTATAACGTGGGCAACTTCACCAAGCCACTGGCCGACACTCCCTCCCTTTTGTCGCTCGATGATGTGGAAACCCTCTTCCACGAATTTGGCCACGCCCTCCATGGCATGCTCTCACAGGTGACCTATCACGGCCTGTCGGGCACCAACGTGGCACGCGACTTTGTGGAGCTGCCTTCACAGATCATGGAGCACTGGGCACTCAAACCGGAGGTACTGAAAATGTATGCGAAGCATTATGAAACGGGCGAAGTGATCCCCGACGCACTGATCGAAAAGATCGAGGCTGCCGGCAAATTCAACATGGGCTTCACCACCACTGAACTGGTAGCGGCTGCGCTGCTCGACATGGATTATCATACCCAGACGAAACAGCAGGCATATGATGTCAACGCCTTCGAAAAAACGTCGATGAACAAGATCGGACTGATCGACGAGATCATCCCCCGCTACAAAAGCACCTACTACTCTCATATTTTCAGCAGTGCAGAGGGATATGCCTCCGGATACTACAGCTATCTCTGGTCGGAAGTACTGGACGCCGATGCATTTCAGGCTTTCGCCGAGAAAGGCATCTTTGACCAGGAAACGGCCCGTCTCTTCCGCAACAATGTCCTCTCAAAGGGGAATACAGCCGATCCGATGGAACTCTATAAAAAGTTCCGCGGTGCGGAACCCGATCCTGTTTACCTGTTAAAGAACAGAGGTTTTATCGAGTAACCGGTCACCTTGTTTTTGCAGGACCCTATCGCCGGATTAGTTCTCAGAAAATAATCCGGCGATAATGTTCTTAAAAAGATAAAAAAAACGTATATTTGCACGCTAAAATTGTGAGGGCATGCTATATGCCTCGATCTTCATTCATAATAAACCGTTAACGACCTGCAAACGAATAAATTGTAAATAAAAAGTAATATTGAAATGCAAAACAAAGGATTCATTAAAGTCTTCAGTATTATCCTGACGGCGATCTGTTTGTTCTATCTGTCTTTCACCGTGGTAGGAAGGCAGTACAACAAAAAGGCGGATCAATACGCAAATGGAGACTTAGCTCTAAAGAATCAGTATCTTGATTCGTTATCTACCGAGAAAGTGTATCTGAACTATACACTAAAACAAATCCGTGAGAAAGAGATCGGATTGGGCCTTGACCTGAAAGGCGGGATGAATGTGGTCCTTGAGATCAATGCCGCCCAGGTACTCGGTTCACTGGCCAACACCGATGATCCTCAGTTCAACCAGGCACTGAACGAGACCATCTTACAGAACCGCCGTGGCAGTTCGTCCGACTTTATCTCGCTCTTTCGGCAGAACTATGAACGGATCCATCCGGGAGGAAAACTGGCCAATATCTACAGCGTCACCATGAGCGAAAGGGTGAAGCCCACTGCCTCCAACGATGAAGTCATTTCGATATTGCGCAAAGAGTTAGCAAGTGTGGCTGACAACTCCTTCAACGTGCTCGCCACCCGTATCGACCGCTTCGGTGTGGTAGCCCCCAATATTCAGCGCTTGGACCGTGCAGAGCGCATCCTGGTGGAACTCCCCGGCATCACCGAGCCGGAACGCGTGCGCAACCTTTTACAGGGGAGTGCCAATCTGGAGTTCTGGAAGACCTACAATGTCAATGAGTTGGGGACATTCTTCAATGAGATGAATGCCCGTTCGGCCGAGTATGCCATGGCTAAGCGGTCAGCACTGACCGACACCACCACAGCAGCACCGGCAGACTCCCTGAAAGCGGACGTCACTGCCACATTGCCGGCCTTGGAGGGAGAAGAGGAGATCCAAATCTCCAGAAGCTTCGCAGAGTATTTCCACGAACCTTACTTTGCCATGAGCGGCGCAGGTGGCCCGGTAGTAGGCACAGTATCCAAGCTTGACACCGCAGCTGTAAACTACCTGTTGCACCGATACAAAGATATTTTCCCGGCCGACGCAAAGTTCAAATGGGGATTCAAACCGGTCGATACGCGTGAGACTTACTTCCAACTCTTCGCACTGAAGGGTGACGGCAGTAAACGCGGGCCCGCCCTCGAAGGAGACGTAGTCACCAATGCCCGTGCCGACCAGGGACAAAAGGGGTCGGCCTGGGAGGTCTCCATGACGATGAATGCCGCGGGTGCCAGCCGCTGGTCGACCATCACAGGTGCCGAGGTCGGCAAATCGATCGCCATCCTGCTCGACGGCTATGTCTATTCCGCACCCACCGTGAACGGACGCATCGACGGAGGACGCTCCTCCATCACCGGCAACTTCACCCCCCAGGAGGCACAAGACCTTGAGAACGTGCTGAAGTCAGGTAAGATGCAGGCCGGCGTACGTATCGTACAGGAGGATGTGGTAGGACCGTCTCTCGGTCAGGAAGCCATCAGGGACGGGTTCGTCTCATTTTTGATTGCACTGATCGTGCTGTTTATCTTCACCATCATGCTCTACGGGTTCATCCCGGGCACGGTGATCAACGGAGCATTGCTCCTCAACTTCTTCTTCACTCTCGGGACACTGGCAGCCTTCCAGGCGGTGCTCACGCTGCCCGGTATCGCCGGTATGATCCTTTCGCTCGCCATGGCGGTCGACGCCAACGTGCTGATCAACGAACGCATCAAAGAGGAGCTGGCAGCAGGCAAGACGCTGCGTCGTGCACTGGAAGACGGATACAAGAACGCCTTCTCGGCGATCCTCGACTCCAACCTGACCACCATCATCACCGGTATCATCCTGGGGCTCTTCGGTTCGGGAGCCATCCGCGGATTCGCCATCACGCTGATCATCGGTATCGCGTCGTCGTTCCTTACGGCAGTCTTCATCACCCGTCTGGTTTATGAAAACCAGTTGGCAAAAGGAAAATGGCAGGAGCTCACCTTCAATACAGGGTTCTCCAAAGCGATCTTCAAGGAATACCGTTATGATTTCATCCATAACAGCAAGAAAGTGCTGATGGTCATCGCAGCATTCGTGGTAATCAGTATCATCTCATTCTTCTCCCTGGGGATGAACGTAGGAATTGACTTCACCGGCGGACGCAACTATATTGTACGGTTCGACCAGCCGGTACACACCGGAGAGGTACAGGATGCCCTCACCCCCTATTTCGGCGAATCGGTACGGGTGATCACCATCGGATCGAGCAACCAGGTGCGCATCTCCACCAACCACATGATCGACGTCGAAGGAGACAATGTGGAACAGGAGCTGCGCGATCTGCTGGGCCAGGGACTGGAGAAATTTATCACTCCCGGACAATCCATTGAAGACCATATCCAGAGCTCACAGAAGGTGGGGCCGAGCATTGCCGAGGACATGATCCGCAATGCCTTCCTGGCCCTCGCCATCGCCCTGGTCTGTATGGGTCTCTATATCCTGTTCCGCTTCCGCAACTGGTCCTTCTCCATGGGAACCGTTGCTGCACTGGCAGTTGACGCCTTCTCCGTGATTGGTCTCTATTCCCTCCTCTGGAAAGTGATGCCTTTCTCCATGGAGCTCGACCAGACTTTCGTGGCAGCAATTCTCACCATCGTGGGTTACTCGATCAACGACAAAGTAGTGGTGTTCGACCGTGTGCGTGAATATATGCATCTCTACCCGAAACGGGGACTGAGAGAGCTGTTCAACGACTCCATGAACGCCACGCTGGCTCGTACCATCAACACCGGCCTGAGCACCATCTTAGTGATCATCTGTATCCTCTTCCTCGGAGGAGATGCGGTAAGGAGTTTCGTCTTCGCCATGTTGATCGGCGTGGTGGTGGGAACCGTGACCAGCTTGTTCGTTGCCTCCCCGGTAGCCTACACCTTCATGCGCAACCAGCAACAGAAGCACCAAGTAGAAGCAAAGAAATAAACAGATTCAATCCATCATTGAACGGGCAGCAGGAATGCTGCCCGTTTTTGTTGCAATAAAAAACAGAGAGTCGGTTGGCGGATGTCAATATTTTGTTTACTTTTGCAGTCGCAATTCACGCCACAATAGCTCAGATGGTAGAGTAACGCATTCGTAACGCGTAGGTCGCGAGTTCGATCCTCGCTTGTGGCTCCCAGATGACCCTGTTGTCGCCAGGGATCTGTTCTTATTGAAAACAGAACTTTTTCTTACTTTTTTTTCATCCCGTATTTTTGTATCTTTGTGCTCGGTCGGCGGTACGCCGGCCTGTTGATTATTTATATTCATTGCTATGTCAAAGCTGATCGGACACATCTCACAGATCATCGGGCCTGTGGTAGATGTGCGGTTTGAATTCGCAGAATCGTTCGAAATAAAATTGCCGGCCATTCATGATGCACTGCTCGTGTCACATGCCAATGGCCAGAAGATATTCCTGGAGGTACAACAGCATATCGGAGAGAACATTGTCCGCTCGGTAGCCATGGAGAGTACCGACGGACTGAGTCGCGGGCTTACTGTGAAAGCGCTTGGGAGACCCATCAGTGTGCCGGTGGGAGACCAGATAAAAGGGAGGCTGCTCAACGTAGTAGGCCAACCCATCGACGGATTGCAAAAGCTCAGCCGCGAGCAGCAGTATCCCATCCATCGGGAAGCGCCCAAGTTTGAAGAGCTCACCACCTCGGAAGAGGTGCTGTTCACCGGAATCAAGGTGATCGATTTGCTGCAGCCCTACCTGAAGGGAGGCAAGATCGGACTCTTCGGCGGTGCCGGCGTCGGCAAGACCGTCATTATTATGGAGCTGATCAACAACATTGCCAAGGGCCACAACGGCTACTCGGTCTTTGCCGGCGTGGGAGAACGTACACGCGAAGGCAATGACCTGCTAAGGGAGATGATTGATTCCGGCGTAATCAAGTATGGCAAAGTGTTCAAAAAAGGAATGGATGAGGGGAAATGGGATCTGAGCATGATTGATTATGAGAAGATGAAATCGTCGCAGGCCACGCTGGTCTTCGGACAAATGAACGAGCCGCCGGGTGCCCGTGCATCGGTCGCCCTCACCGGACTGGCCGTAGCCGAATCCTTCCGGGATGCAGGGAACGAGGGAAATGACATCCTGCTTTTTATCGACAATATATTCCGTTTTGTACAAGCCGGCTCTGAAGTATCGGCACTGCTGGGGCGCATGCCATCGGCAGTGGGCTACCAGCCTACGCTGGCCTCTGAGATGGGGACCTTGCAGGAGCGGATCGCTTCCACCAAACACGGATCCATCACCTCGGTACAGGCGGTCTATGTGCCGGCCGATGACCTGACAGACCCGGCGCCGGCCACCACCTTCAGCTATCTCGATGCATCGACAGTGCTCAGCAGGAAGATCGCCTCCTTAGGGATCTACCCGGCAGTGGATCCGCTGGAGTCCTCTTCGCGCATACTGGATCCTGCCATTGTGGGAGAGGATCACTATACCACTGCGATGGAGGTAAAACAGATCCTGCAACGATACAAGGAGTTGCAGGATATCATTTCCATTCTTGGGATGGATGAACTCTCTGATGAAGACCGTCTCACCGTGAACCGTGCGCGCAAGGTACAACGGTTTCTCTCCCAACCCTTCTTTATGGCAGAACAATACACCGGTCAACCCGGCGTGATGGTCGGTATTGCCGACACCATCAAGGGATTCAGGATGATCTTGAACGGGGAGCTGGATCATTTTCCAGAAACCGCATTTATGAATGTGGGAACCATTGAGGAGGCAATAAAGAAGGGCAATGCCCTGATGGAACAAACGCAAGTGACAGCATGATTCTTGAAATCCTCTCCCCCGAAAAAACGTACTACAGAGGCGAAGTGGAATCGGTGACCCTGCCCGGAACCATGGGATCATTCCAGGTTCTGAGAAACCATGCTCCGCTCATTTCGTCCCTCCGCCGCGGCACCCTCACCTTCGCAGTCAAGGGAGATCTCCGGTCGATGAAGGTGGAGGAAGGGTTTGTAGAAGTGAGCGATAATAAGATTATTGTCTGTATTGATTCGGTAGAGAAATGAAGAAGTTAATCATCCATTTTCTGCTTTTACACACGGTCATGATCCTAATCACCGGTGTGGGAATCTGGTTCCTGCTAAACGCCTTTTTCCCGTTACTGCTGGTCAGAGGCTATCTCGTGATCCCTCTCTTTTTTTATCTTCTGGGGATTCTCTTTATCAGCCAGTTCCGCCGCTCCGCGATTGTCCACCCGACGAAAATGGTCAACCTCTATATGTTATTGAAAATTATCAAGATATTCACCTCTTTCATCCTCATCCTCCTATACTGGTTCATTCATCAGTCGGATATACGAAGCTTCGCGATTGTCTTCATCATCTTCTATCTGATCGATCTGGTTTGGGAGACCTGTATCTACCTGCGGATGGAGAAGTATATCAAATATCAGGCAGATCACTGTAAACCACCTAAGGAGGCTGTGAATCAATGAAACGAAGCATGGTCATAGCGGGATTCATATCCCTTGCACTGTTGTTTTCCACCCTGTCGCTGTCGGCTGCCGCTCTTCCGGTCAATGAGGAGGCAGCCGACCGGGAGGAGCTGAATGTGAAGGAGATGATCTTGCATCATCTGGCCGACACTTACGAATGGCAGATCGTGAGCAACGGCACAAAAGAGCTCACCCTGCCTCTTCCCGTGATCCTCTACAGCAAACACACGGGGTGGCATTTCTTTCTCTCCTCCAGGCTTTCTCACGGAGAAAGCAGCTATCAGGGTTTCCGGATCGGCGCGGAGGGTAAGTATGCCGGCAAGATTGTGGAGATCGCCTCAGGGGGAGAGGACGTTACCCGACCGCTCGATCTCTCGCTGACCAAAAATGCGGCCTCACTGCTGTTCAGCTCGCTGTTGCTGATGCTGCTGATCCTCGGGGTAGCCCGCGCCATCAGCCGTGACCCGCTGAAACCACAAAAAGGCTTTGCCGGCATGATGGAGATGTTCGTGGTGATGTTACAGGAGGAGCTGATCAGGCCGGCAGTGGGCAAGGATTACGCACGCTATACCCCCTACCTGCTGACCCTCTTTTTCTTCATCCTGATAAACAACCTGATCGGGTTGATCCCCCTCTTCCCCGGAGGGGCCAATGTGACCGGGAATATTGCGGTCACAATGGTCCTGGCCATCACGACCTTCCTGGTCGTAAACTGCACGGGGTCGAAAGAATATTACAAGGAGATTTTCTGGCCCGATGTGCCGGTATGGCTGAAGGTCCCTTTTCCGCTGATGCCGTTGATCGAGGTGGTTGGGTTATTCACCAAGCCTTTTGCGCTCATGATCCGTTTGTTTGCCAATATCATGGCCGGACATGCCATCGTACTGGGACTGACCTCCCTTGTGTTCATCTCGGTAAGCCTGGGCAGCGCGATCAATGCTTCCATGACGGCAGCTTCGGTCTTATTCACCGTTTTCATTGATTTTGTGGAGTTGCTGGTCGCCTTTATCCAGGCCTACGTCTTCACGCTGCTGTCAGCCGTATTCATCGGACTGGCCCGTGTAGAAGCACATCCGCCAGTCAGCAGTGAGTCGGCACATCAAGCCGAATAAAGCGATACACAAACAGAGAAAGTACAGATATAAACAGATTAAACATTCAAAAAAAAGATTATGGAATTATTATCAGTTATGTTGCAGATACAACACGAAGCGTTGAGCACATTGGGATTGGCGGCAGGTGTAGCGATCGCCGTTTTTGCAGCCGGTTTTGGAATCGGGAAAATCGGACAATCGGCCCTCGAGGGCATTGCCCGTCAGCCGGAGGCGGCTTCCGACATCCGTACCACCATGATCATCTCGGCAGCACTGATTGAAGGGGTTGCCCTGTTTGCCATCGTAGTGTGTGGTTTCATTCTTTAACCTGATTTTACTATGTCGTTATTGACTCCCGAACCGGGTTTGGTATTTTGGATGCTGCTCTCTTTCGGCATCGTGGTGTTCATCCTGGCCAGGTATGGGTTCCCGGTGATCCTGAAGTCGGTAGAAAAAAGGCAGAACTACATTGAAGCGTCCCTGCAGGCTGCACACGAATCCCAGGAAGAGTTAGGCAAGGTGATGGAGCACGGCGAGCGGCTGCTGACAGAAGCCCGCAAGGAGCAGCATGTCATCCTGCAAGAGACCGCCAGGCTGAAAGAGCAGCTGATCGAAGAAGCACGGGCAGGTGCAGCAGCGGAATCGGAAAAGATGCTGGAGGCCGCCCGCAAAACAATCGCGGCCGAGAAGGAGGAGGCTCTCCGTTCCATCCGGCACGAGATATCCTCTCTCTCGATACAATTGGCGGAACGGATCCTGCGGGAGAGATTAGGAAATGAGAAGGAGCAGATGAAGATGATCGACCGTCTGCTGGATGAAGTAGATATCTCCAAATCCTGAAGACAATGAATACCGGACTCATCTCCACCCGTTACGCCAAAGCACTGCTGGATTATGCCATTGCATCGGGTCAGCAGCAGGAGGTCTATGCCCGGATGCAAACACTGTCATCCATGTTCATTGAAGTGCCGGCCTTGCGAAGAGCTCTTTCCGGGTCGATGTACCCGAAAGAAAAGAAACAATCCATCCTCGAGACCGCCTGCGGGGGAGATCTGCCTTCGTCGCTTGAGAAGATGATCGCGCTGATCTTGGAAAATGAAAGGGAAGAACTGATGCAGTATATTGCCCTTCGGTATACGGAGCTTTACCGATCCCGTTTTAACATTCAGTATGGCAAGTTGGTCACGGCTGTTCCCATTGATGAAGAGACCCAAAAAAGATTCATCACGCGCATCAGACAGATCGTCGGCGGAACGATAGAGGTGGAGCCGATAGTGGATCCCGCGATCATCGGAGGGTTCATCCTCTACCTCGACGACGATCGTTGGGATGCCAGTATGGCAGGCGAGCTTTTCCGTATCCGCAACCGGTTTAAAACACTGGATGCAAACATCCAAACAACATGAAACAGTAAAAGGATCATGGCAAACAATTCAATCAAAATAAGCGAAGTATCGGACATCCTGCGGATGCAGCTCGAAGGACTGGATACAGATATCAAATATGATGAGACCGGGGTGGTCATCAGCGTGAGCGATGGCGTGGTGCGCATCTACGGCCTCCGCAATGCGGAGTCGAACGAGCTGTTGTTGTTCGACAATGGCATGCAGGCCATCGTGATGAACCTCGAGGAAGACAATGTGGGGGCCATCCTGCTGGGTTCCTCCAGTGACGTGAAAGAAGGCTTTATCGTGAAACGGACCGGCCACGTCGCGTCTATCCGCGTGGGAGAAGGAATGCTGGGCAGGGTGATCTCCCCCACCGGGGAACCCATCGACGGAAAAGGAGCACTGAAGGGTGAACTCTTTGAGATGCCCCTGGAACGAAAGGCACCCGGCGTCGTGTTCCGCCAGCCGGTGAACAAGCCGTTGCAGACAGGCATCAAGGCGGTGGATGCCATGATCCCCATCGGAAGGGGGCAGCGTGAGCTGATCATCGGCGACCGGCAAACCGGCAAGTCGAGCATCGCCATCGACACCATCCTACACCAGCGAAAGAATTTTGAAGAGGGCGACCCGATCTACTGCATCTATGTGGCAATAGGCCAGAAAGGATCGACGGTGGCATCCTTAGTAAAAACACTCACGGAGCACGGAGCAATGGATTATACCATTGTGATCGCAGCGAGCGGATCCGACTCGGCCGCCCTGCGTTATATCGCTCCCTTCGCCGGCGCAGCCGTCGGTGAATATTTCCGGGACACCGGAAGAGATGCCTTAGTGGTCTTTGATGACCTTACAAAGCAGGCGGTAGCCTACCGTGAGGTGTCGCTGATCCTGCGGCGCCCCTCGGGGCGTGAAGCCTACCCGGGCGACATCTTCTACCTCCACTCCCGTCTGCTGGAGCGTGCCGCCAACCTCATCTCACAACAGGATGTGGCGTCGCAGATGAACGACCTGCCGGAATGCCTGCAGGGAAGAGTGCGGGGAGGAGGGTCGCTCACCGCGCTACCCATCATCGAGACCCAGGCAGGCGATGTCTCTGCCTATATCCCCACCAACGTCATCTCCATCACCGACGGACAGATCTTCCTGGAGGCAGATCTCTACAACAAAGGGGTCCGTCCTGCCATCAATGTGGGCATCTCCGTCTCCCGTGTTGGCGGCAACGCACAGATCAAAGCGATGAAAAAGGTCGCCGGAACGCTGAAGATCGACCAGGCTCAGTACCAGGAGCTGGCGGCCTTTACCAAGTTCGGCGGCGATATGGATGCGGTCACCATGATGACCATCGACAAAGGGCAGAAGAATGAGCAGCTCCTGATTCAGCCGGTACACACTCCCATGAGCGTAGAACATCAGATCGCCGTGCTCTATTGCGGTACACACGGGTTGTTGAAAAAGATCCCGCTGGAACAGGTGAGCCGCTTTGAGCGAGAGTTCCTTGCCACCATGGAGCTGAAGCACCGTGAGGATGTGCTGAATCTGTTGAAAAAGGGGATCATGAGCGAAGAGATCGGCAAAACCATCGAACGTGTAGCAGCCTACACCATTGAAGCACTGCAATCCTAAACAGTCATGGCACAACTCAAAGAGATAAAAAGCAGGTTACAATCCATCCGTTCTACCCGGCAGATCACCTCAGCCATGATGATGGTCTCTTCGGCCAAGCTGAAGAAGGCGCAACAGCTCATCCAGACGCTTTATCCCTATGAGCGGAAGATGAACCGTCTGTTGGGCCTGCTGCTCCGAGGAGATGAGGAGTTTCGGTCGCCCTACACCCTGCAGCGCAGCATCAAACGGGTAGCGATCGTCGCTTTCTCTTCCAATACGGGACTGGCAGGGCGCTTCAATGAGAATATTGCCACGCGTCTTGAGTCGGTTATAAAAGCCTATCTTCCCCTCGGGAAAGAAAATATTCTCCTCTATCCTATTGGAGGGAAGGTAGCCAAAGCTGCCGGAAAAATGGGGTTGCAACCGGCAGGTGACTATGAGGGGATCAGTACTAAGCCGACCTATCAGGAGACACAAAAAATTGCAAAGGAGCTGATGGAATTGTTCCTCACGGAAAAGATCGACCGGGTAGAACTGATCTACCACCATTTCAAAAGCAAAGGATCACAGGAGGTAGTGCAGGAGACTTTCCTTCCGGTTGAGTCGCCGTCCGGGAAACAGAATCCATTGATAAACGATTACATCGTGGAGCCCAACCGAGCGGTACTGTTACAACAGCTCCTGCCCAAGGTGATACAACTAAAACTGTTTACAGCTCACATCGATTCCGTTACCTCCGAGCATGCGGCCCGCATGGTGGCGATGCAACTGGCAAGCGACAATGCCGACGACCTGATTGACGAGCTTAAAAGTGAATACAACAAGCTGCGACAGCAGTCGATCACCAATGAGCTGCTCGATATTGTAGGCGGCTCCTTCGGCCAGACCAGCCGATAGACATGCAAAGTGAGCGGGAAACCGTCGTTTAGAGTGTGCGGTTGATCTGTTCGATATAATTGAGCAGCTCCTCCCTACCCGCTCTCTTCTCCGATGAGGTGACAAAAATCGGGGGTAGCTCCTCCCAGCTCTCCAGCAGCTTCTCCCGGTAAGCAGTCACGTTCAGATGGAGCCGTCCGCTGCCTATCTTATCGGCTTTGGTGAAGACGATGGCAAAGGGAATGTCGTTCTCGCCCAGCCACGCCATAAACTCCAGGTCAATCTTCTGCGGCTCATGCCGAATGTCGACCAGCACGAAGAGGCTGGTCATCGTCTCCCGTCCCAGGATATAGTTTTCGATGATAGCCCTGATTTTCTCCCGCCCCTCTTTTCCCCGGCGCGCATAGCCATAACCCGGCAGATCGACCAGATACCACTCCCCGTTGATCAGGAAATGGTTGATCAGGAGCGTCTTTCCCGGTGTGGAGGAGGTCATGGCCAGCCCCTTGCGGTTGGTAAGCATGTTGATCAGCGACGATTTGCCCACGTTGGAACGGCCGATAAAGGCATATTCCGGCTTTCCGTCATTCGGACATTTCCGGTAATCGGTGTTGCTGATGATGAATTCTGCCGTCTGTATGTTCATAGCCTATGCAATGTTGTGTTTGCTGTTTTGAGAGATGGCCCAGAGTCCCAGACCGGTAAGCAGCCCATTCATGAGCAGCAGTTCAAAGCCCACCTGATAACCGAACAGCTGCTTCATGCCCCACTCAATCAGGAAGCAGATCACAGGAGCGGCCAATGCTACCAGCGGCACATACCTGTCTGCCGGCTTCACTTTGGTGTAGAGTCCCGCCACATAGAGACCCAGCAGAGGACCGTAGGTGTAGGATGCCAGCTTGTAGATGGCATTGATGATGCTGTCGGAGCCGATGGCCTCGATCAGCAGGATGATCAGTACAAAGACGGCACTCATGCCTAAGTGAACCCGTCGACGTATCCGCACCTCTCTCCTTTCCTGCTCTTTGTTCCGGGCGATGGGTTTCATACGGAGGATATCCACGCAGAAGGAGGTGGTGAGTGCCGTCAGTGCCGAGTCGGCACTGGAGAAAGCGGCCGCCACAATGCCCACCACAAAGATCCCCAACACCGCCGTACCCAGGTACTCGCTGGCAATCAACGGCAGGATGTTGTCGGACACTTCGGGTAAGGGGATGCCGTTCTGTTCAGCGTAAGCCAGCAACAACACTCCCAGGCAGAGAAAAAGAAAGTTGATCGGGGCGAAAGCAAACCCGTAGGAGACTACGTTCTTCTGTGCATCTTTGAGGGTGCGGATGGTCAGGTTTTTCTGCATCTGATCCTGATCCAAACCCGTCATCACAATGGTGATAAACATGCCGCTGAAAAACTGTTTGAAGAAATACTGCGTACTATGCCAGTCGTCAAAGACAAAGATACGGGAATGGGGACTCTCTTTGATCGTAGTGGCCACCTCTGCCAAGTTCATCCCCATTCTGGAGGATAACTGCCACACAACTAATACCAGTGCAGTAATAAAAAGAAGAGTCTGCAGCCAGTCGGTCCAGATGATCGTCTTGATACCGCTCTTATGGCTGTAGAGCCAGATGACCACGATAATGCCTGTCACCGTCACCACGAAAGGTACTCCCCATGCGTCGAACACCAGCGACTGAAGGATAAAAGCCACCAGATAGAGTCGTGCAGCCGCCCCCACAATTTTGGAGAGCAGGAAGAACCAGGCACCGGTTTTGTAGGAACGGGGTCCGTAGCGCTGATCCAGATAGCCGTAGATCGTGGTGAGGTTGAGCCGGTAATAGAGTGGCAGCAGCACATAGGCAATCACCAGATAACCGAAAAAGAAGCCCAGCACCATCTGCATATAGGTCATATCCAGGTTGCGCACCATGCCGGGTACCGAGACAAAGGTCACACCCGAGATGGAGGTACCGATCATCGCCACCGCTACCACAAACCATTTGGAAGATTTGTTTGCCCGAAAAAAAGCATCGTTACCTGCCCCTCTCCGGCCGGTTAGCCAGGAGATCAGCATCAGCATTCCGAAGTAGAGGGCGATAACCAGAAGGACAAAGATCGGTTTCATAGCGATTGTTTAGCAGTTCATAAAATAAGTTGTCAGCGATGCGAAGGAGTCGAATTGCAGGAGATACTGTTCGGTATTTCCAAACCCGTAGGAGACAAAGACAAACGGCACGCCGGCCAGGGCCGACTGCCGGCTGTCGGAGTCGGTGTCGCCGACATAGAGAGGGGATTGCAACCCATGTTTTTCGATCAGCAACCGCAGGTTGTGATGCTTGGGCTGCAGGTTCATCCCATGTTCCATATAATCGAGGAAGAGATGGGAGGTACGGGTATGTCTCATAAAGTTGACCAGTCCCCCCTCTTCACAGTTGCTGAGCATGAAAAGACGATATTTCTGCGAGAGCTGTTCCAACCCGGTAAGCACCCCCTCATAGATGAGAGGCTGCATCTGCCCCAGCAACTGCTGGTACGCATCGATCACCGCCTCAAACAGGCGATCCTGTGCAGCGGTGCCTGCTCCCGGCAACACCGATCGCAGCATCACACGGGCCTCCACTCCCATCATGCGGAGCATATCGCTGCGGGACACCTGCTTACGGTGTCCGGTTCTTTCCAGACCTCTGTTCCATGCAATCACGTAAGTATCTACATTATCCCAGAGGGTACCATCCATATCAAAGATCAAACTATCGGGTCGTAACATGCCTTTTTCTCTTAACGGGTGCAAAAGTACGGAACAATGCAGGAAAGGGCAAATAAAAAGGGTTAAAACAAAATGGGGCCGTACAGTGTTTAAAACGAAACATCCCCTTATGATGAAAAAAGAAAAGGTCTGTCTGATCATCAATCCCATTTCGGGAACCGAATCCAAGAAGAACATCCCGGAGGAGGTGGCTGCCGCCTTCGATCAGAAGAAATATGACCTGATGATCCGCATCACCGGTTATCCCGGTCATGCCACCGAGATTGCCCGCCAGGCAGTGAAGGAACAATACCGGTATGTGCTCACTGCCGGCGGCGACGGCACGGTGAATGAGGTGGCCAGGGCACTGGTCAACAGCGACACCACGCTAGGCATCATCCCCTTCGGCTCAGGCAACGGGCTGGCCAGAGAACTGGATATTCCGATGGATGCAGAGAAGGCCATCGACATCATTCTCAACGAACACAGCCGCACCATCGACTACGGCGTGGCCAATGGCCATATCTTCTTCTGTACCTGCGGGTTCGGCTTTGACGCCTTTATCAGCGATAAGTTTGCCGACGAGAAGAAAAGAGGTCCGTTGGGATATCTGCGCAATATCCTGGAGAGTGCGGTCGACTTCAAGTCGGAAGAATATGCAATCACCTGCGATGAAGGGAGCCTCACCGAGCGAGCCTTTGTGCTCACCTGCGCCAATGCCTCCCAGTACGGCAACGAAGCCTATATCGCTCCCGGCGCCAGCATGGACGACGGCAAGATGAACGTCTCGATCCTCAAGCCGCTCAATGCGCTGGAGATCCCACAGACCACACTGCAGCTCTTCACAAAGAACATCGACAAGAACAGCAAGATGACCACGCTGGTCACCCAAAAGCTTTCTATCCGGCGGGCCCGTGCGGGTGTGATGCACGTCGACGGCGAGCCTGTGGAGACCGGTCGTGAGATTAGCGTGGAGATCATCCACAAGGGACTGAAAGTGCTGGTACCCTTGGAAAAGAAAAAGAAAAAGAAAAGAGAGGCGGAGAACATTTTCAGTTCCCTGACCCGCTGGTTCAACGAGTAGAGTGACGCTTTTTTCTGCCGGATGATGGCCCGAGCACCCCGGAATGTACAACAGGAATCATCCGTAAAAAATAATGATCAAATACGATTACAGAGATGAACAATTTTATTTTTCAGAACCCGACCAAACTGGTATTTGGCAAAGGGCAGATTGCAAGGCTGGCTGATCAGCTGCCGGACAACATCAATCTGATGCTCACCTTCGGTGAGGGGAGTGTCACCAAAAACGGCGTGTACGACCAGGTAAAAATTGCCGCCCGCTTCCACGAGCGGGATGCCGCCTTCGGTGAAAACGCCACTGTGACCGGCGATGTGACTCGCGAAATCCTGACCAGCTGCCTATAACCTGTAAAATCAACCCAACAATGAAAAAACCGATCTTTCTTCTTTTGACAAGCCTTCTGTTCATGCAGGCTTTCGCCATCGATGATGCCCGCATGCTGCGAACTCCCGACATCAGCGGCAACCTGATTGCCTTCGTCTATGCCGGCGATATCTGGACGGTAGATGCCGACGGCGGCATCGCCAAACGGCTTACCTCCCACCCCGGCTTAGAACTCTTCCCGAAAATCTCACCCGATGGCAGATGGATCGCCTTCTCAGCCGAATATTCCGGCAGCCGACAGATATGGGTGATGCCCGCCGAGGGAGGCACTGCCCGACAGCTCACCTTCTATAACTCCGTCGGCGAGATGCCACCCCGGGGAGGATTCGACCATGTGGTGCTCGACTGGACGCCCGACAGCCGGCGCATCCTCTTCCGTGCCAACCGCACCCCCTTCGGCGACCGCAACGGCCGTTACTTCACCATCGACCTTGACGGCGGCTTAGAAGAACCCCTTCCCATCGTCAACGGCGGCTTTGCCGCCTTCTCCCCCGACGGCACACAGCTCTGCTTCACGCCGGTGGACCGCGAGTTCCGCACCTGGAAACGTTACAAGGGGGGACGGGCTACCGACCTGTGGAGCTACGACCTGAAGAAAAACGAATCACGGCAGCTCACCCGCTGGGCCGGCAGCGACCAGTGGCCGGTGTGGAACGGAAAAGATATATTCTATGCCTCCGATCGGGACAGCCGGCTTAATATCTGGCGGTACGACACCGTGACAGGCGAAGAGCAGCAGATCACCCGTCATACCGATTTTGACGTGATGTGGCCCTCGGGCCACAACGGCCGCCTGGTATACGAGAACGGAGGGTTCCTCTATCGGCTCGATCTTTCCTCCGGTGAAAGCCGCAAAGTGACAGTCGGCATTCACTATGACAACCCCCACCTGCAACCCTGTTTCAAAAATGTACAGAAATATGTGGGCAGCTATGCGCTCTCACCCACCGGCAAGCGGGCGCTGATCGAAGCCCGTGGCGACATCTTCTCGCTGCCGGTGGAGAAGGGGGAGATAGAGAACCTTACCCGCACACAGGGCGTGCGTGAGCTCTCTCCTGCCTGGTCGCCCGACGGACGGCAGATCGCTTACTACTCCGATGCTACCGGTGAGTATGAACTGTACCTGCTGGAAACCCGCAAGGGAGCAGAACCCCGGCAGATCACCCATGGCTCGGCTGCATGGAAGTATGCGCCCGAATGGTCGCCCAAAAACAGTCATATCGTTTACAGCGACCGCACCATGAAGCTCTGGCTGCTGGATGCCGCCAACGGAAGCCAACGGGTGATCGACGAAGCCACGGCCGACGAGATCACGGACTACAGCTTCTCCCCCGACGGAGAGTGGATTGCCTATAGCAAGACATCCCCCAACTACCAGTCGGCACTCTGGGTTTACCACCTCTCCACCGGCGAGAAACGGAAGCTCACCGATGCCACCTTCTCCGACGGCAATCCGGTGTTCAGCCGCGACGGGAAATACCTCTTCTTCCTCTCCAACCGCGACTTCAACCTGGCCTTCAGCAGCTTCGAGTTCGATTATCTCTACAACCATGCCACCCGTATCTACGCTCTGCCGCTGCGGGATGACGGCACCACCCTCACCCCCTACCGGGAAGACCGGGAGCCCGCCGCAGAAGAAAAAACAGCAAGTGAGAAGAAGGAGGAGAAAAATGGGACAGGAGCGGTGAAGGTTGCCATCGATTTCAACGATATCCGCTCCCGCATCGAGGTGCTGCCCATGCAGGCCGGAGACTACCGTATGCTGGGCACCGTGGAAGAGGGAGTGCTCTACGCTGTCGGCAACAAGATCATGCGTTACAATATCAAAGAGGAAAAAACGGAAGAGATCCTCGACGGTGCCGGCTCCGGCACCCTGTCGGCCGACGGCAAGTCGTTTATCTACCGCAAGGGAGACAGCTTCGCCGTAGCGAAAACCCAGCCGGGACAGAACAGCAACAACGGCACACTCAACCTGGAACACCTCACCATGAAGATCGATCCCCGCAAAGAGTGGGAGCAGATCTACCGGGATGCCTTCCGCATCTTCCGTGACTACTTCTATGTGAACAACCTGCACGGTGTGAACTGGAAAGGGATCCGGGAGAAGTATGGCAAGCTGCTGCCCTATGTGCCTAGCCGGTTCGACCTGGACTATATCCTCAGCGAGGTGGTGAGTGAGACCAACACCGGCCACGCCTATGTGGAGTGGGGTGACATCGACCGCGTGGAACGGATCGAAGGGGGCTTGCTGGGGGCTGACCTTGAGGCAGACCTTGGTGCAGGACGCTACCGCTTCAAAAAAATCTATTCCGGCGAGAACTGGGATGAACACCGCCGCTCACCGCTCACCGAGAGTGGCGTCAACGTGCAGGAGGGTGACTACCTGCTCCGCATCAACGGCGAGGAGCTCACCACCGCACAAAACCCCTACGAGCGGCTGGAGAACCTGGGCAACCGCCACGTGGAGCTGACGGTGAACAGCTCCTCTTCCCTTACGGGAGCAAAAGAGTACATGGTAAAAACGATCACCAGCGAGCAGGAGCTGCGGTACCTCGACTGGGTAAACAGCCGCCGCGATCTGGTGGACCGGCTCTCCGGCGGCAAAATCGGCTATATCCATGTGCCCAACACCGCCATCGAAGGAAACCGGGAGCTGTTCAAGGGGATGCTGGCCTACAACGACAAGGAGGCACTGATCATCGACGACCGCTACAACGGCGGCGGATTTATCCCCGACCGGATGATCGACCTGCTCAACCGCCGCACATTGGTCTACTGGCACCGCAACGGCCTGCCTCAACCGATGAAATCACCCGGTATCGCACACGACGGCCCCAAAGCGATGCTGATCAACGGTTACTCCTCCTCGGGAGGCGACGCTTTCCCCTACTTCTTCCGCAAGACGGGTGAAGGCAGGCTGATCGGCACCCGCACCTGGGGCGGACTGGTCGGCATATCGGGCAATGCCCGCTTAGTGGACGGCGGCTATATCTCTGTGCCGCGCTTCGGTGTCTATGATGAAAAAGAAGAATGGATCATTGAAGGCATCGGCGTCTATCCCGATATAGAAGTAGTGGACCGGCCCGAAGAGCTGGCCAAAGGCAATGACCCTTCCCTCGAGAAGGCGGTGGAGCTGCTGTTGGAAGAGCTGAAGAACAACCCGCCCCGACAGATTACTGCCCCCGCACCACCTGACCGGTCGGAGTGGATTGAAACTGAGATCAAAAACGTTCGGTAAACAAAAAAAATGAACCGGCCCTATCTTCTGCTGCCACTGCTGGCAATCATGATATAATAGAGCAGGGTGGCCAGTGAACTGAGGGCAGCCACTACGTAAGTATAACCGGCCCACCGCAGAGCATCCACCGCCTGGGCGTGATTGCTTCTGTCGGTGATGCCGGCATTGCCCAGCCATGCCAGCGCGCGGTTGGTGGCATTCTTCTCCACCGGCAGGGTAACAAAACTAAAAAGCGTGGTGAGTGCGAACATGGCGATCCCGATCCAGAGCAATGCGGGGAAGGATTGGATCATAATGATTCCTGCCAGAATCACCCACATCACCCACTTAGAGGTGGAGGAGATAATCGGCACCAATGCCGACCGCATCTTCAGCGGTGCATACCCCTTGGCATGCTGGACGGCATGTCCCGTTTCATGGGCAGCCACAGCAGCGGCAGCCACGCTGTAGGACCCATATACCGACTCACTCAGGTTGATGGTCTTGTTGAGCGGATTATAGTGGTCGGTGAGCCTCCCTCTTACAGAGATCACCTGCACATCGTAGATACCGTGATCCTGCAGCATCTTCTCCGCCACCTCCTTTCCGGTCATGCCGTTGCGGAGGGGTATTTTCGAATATTTTTGAAAGCGATTCTTAAGGGTACCCTGTACCATCCATCCGGCAATTGCGATTGCAATAAACAGAATCCAAACTGTTGACATGTCTTTTCTTTTTTAACTAAACATCTTGGGTAGATAAATGTTCAATGGGCAAAAGCGTGCCGTGGTGCTTACCGGATGATGGTTTGCGCCCTGTCGGGACCCACCGAGACGATGGCAATGGGCACACCCAGCTCCTCTTCCAGGAAGGAGAGGTAATGGTTGAACTCTTCCGGGAACTGATCCTCCGACTGCATTTTTGTCATATCGGTCTTCCATCCGGGAAGCTCCACAAATACCGGTTCAATCCCTTCCGAGAGATCAAAGGGCAGCTCTTCCGTCTCCTCCCCATTGATGCGGTATGCCACACAGGCTTTGATGGTCTCAAAGCTGTCCAGCACATCACTCTTCATCATCACCAGCTTGGTCACCCCGTTGAGCATCACGGTATAACGCAGTGCTACCAGGTCGATCCATCCGCAGCGGCGAGGACGACCGGTTACCGAACCGTACTCTTTCCCATTGTCGCGCAACAGCTGGCCATCCTCATCGAACAGCTCCGTGGGGAAGGGGCCGCTGCCCACCCGGGTACAGTATGCCTTGAAGATGCCATATACCTCACCAATGTTACGGGGAGCAATGCCCAGTCCGGTGCAGACACCGGCACAAACGGTGTTGGAGGAGGTGACAAAAGGATAAGATCCGAAATCGATATCCAGCATCGATCCCTGGGCTCCTTCGGCCAGCACCCTGGCACCACGGCTCAGTTCCCGGTTGATAAAATGTTCGCTCTCGATGATCTGAAAACTCTTCATCTTCTCCACCCCTTCAAACCAGGGTTTCTCCAATGCTTCCAGGTCATATGCAAACCGATACTGTGCAAGCATCTCCTTGTGACGCGCCACCGCCTGGCGATACTTCTCCTCAAAGTTGTGGAAGAGATCGCCCACCCGCAGGCCATGGCGGCTGATCTTATCGGTGTATGCGGGGCCAATCCCGCGACCGGTGGTACCGATCTTCGCGTTGCCCATCGCCTTTTCCGACGCCGCATCGAGCAGCCGGTGAGTAGGCAGGATGAGATGTGCCTTCTTGGAGAGATAGAGCCGGTCGGTAAGGGTATGCCCCGTCTCCTCAAGAGCCTCCACCTCCTGGCGGAAGAGTGCCGGATCAATCACCACCCCATTGCCGATGATATTGATCTTTCCCTCCTGAAAGATGCCGGAGGGAATCGATTTCAAAATATATTTTTCTCCTTCAAACTCGAGGGTGTGCCCTGCATTAGGTCCTCCCTGAAAACGTGCTACGATCTCATAGTCGGGTGTGAGCACATCCACCACTTTTCCTTTTCCTTCATCGCCCCACTGGAGGCCTAAGATTACATCCACTTTCATTGCTGATTGTTGTTAATAGGATGAATAGCTGTCCGTTTACTCATCCCGATGTGATAAGCATCTGCTTACTTGTTTCCTGTTTTCTCTTTGCTGTCGTGTGCCAGTTTCTTCAGTTCCATCTTTTTGGCGTGACTGCATTTGCTGCAGGTGCCATAGATGTACATACTATAATAGCTGACCGTAAATTTCTTGATTTTCTTCAGTTGCGCCTGTGTCAAAAGATTGCTGTTCTTTGTCTCCCACACCTGTCCGCAGCTGGTACAAATCAGATGATTGTGATTCTCATTGCCGTAGGTCCGTTCATATTTCGACATGTTTCCGCCAAACTGATGCTTCACCACCAGTCCACAGTCAAGCAACAGCTCAATGGTGTTGTAGAGGGTGGCACGACTCACCCGGAAATTTACGTCGATCATCGACTGATAGAGCGAATCCATATCGAAATGCCCTTTGGTCGAGTAGATATGGTCGAGTATGGCAAACCGTTCGGGTGTCTTGCGATGTTTATGCAGTGTAAGATACTCCATAAACTCCTCCTTCACCTGCTTTCTTAATTTCTGATTGGCGTCCATTGCTACAAAATTATTCCAATTAATTGATTTATCCTAACGTTCCCATTTGATTTTTTCCGTCGTGCACACAAAGAATGCAATGCATTGTTTTTCTGCCGGTTACTTGATGGTTCGGGAATGATAGAAAAATGCGGGAGCGCTCACCTCACTCTCATTGTGAAAGGAATCTGACACGGTTACAAAATAGTAATATGCCTTGTCATCATCCGCAGCCTGAAAGGCAAAAAAAGGTTCTCTCAGACCCGCCGCCAGCAAGTGCTCCCCCTGATCTCTGTTGAAATCGTCGCTTTCACTGCGGTATACATTATAAGTCACCCTCCTGTTTTCCTCCGCCGGTTTCCAGCTCAGCCAGAACAATCCGCAGGGATCTCTCTCAGCCCTCAGGTCGGCAGGAGGATCGGGGATGGTATCAGAGAGCCAGGTCATGGGCGGCAATTTGGCCGGATAACGATAATAGGGGGTGATTGAAGAAAGGATCCCTTTTATATCGGAGAGCAAATTGCCTGCCCGGAAATAGGCCTGTCCATGCACTTGCTTCCTCCTGGTATAATCCACCTGATTGAGGATATCCTGCAGGGACCATCCCAGCTCGATCATCTGATAGACCCCCAGGCCGGGCACCACGATCCGGTTGTTGCCATTCGCCATCCAGTCGTCCACAAAAGGATAGAAAAGTTGATCCTTGTAATACATCATCGGATAAAGGGCGTCATGCTTTCCGGCCTGCATCCATCGCCCGGCATCCTGGTAGACGGTCTCCATCGCGGTCCACCCGTGACCATTGCTCCCCAGTGCACGGTAACGGCCCAGAGGAGCACTGCTCACCTGCACCCATGGTTTCTCCTGTTTGATCCAGTCATATGCTTTGAACACAAAGCGGGTGATGTTATCCCTCCTCCAATCCGCCCGCGATTTACCTTTTCCGTACAGCCGGTACATCCCGTCATCGGGAAACCGTCCCCGGTTGTCGGGATATCGAATATAATCGAAATGGATCCCATCCACATCGTAGTGTGTGACGATCTCCTGCACGATCGAAAGCAGATAATCGTCGGTCCGCGGATTCCCCGGATCGAGGAACCATTCTCCCTGAAACCTCTTCGTGAGAGTCGGGTGCTTTCTGTTTACAGAGGCGGATCCCAAGCTTCTCACATGCTTATCACTCCCCAGCGGATAGGTCACGATCCAGGCGTGGCACTCCAATCCCCGTTTGTGACACTCTTCGACGACAAAGGCCAATGGATCAAAACTGCTCCGGCCGCCTGCTGACACCACCAACGACGACATCGGTTCAATCTTTGAACGATAAAACACCTCTCCCCGTGCCCGCACCTGGAACAGGACCGTATTGAGGTTGTGTCGTTTCAGACTGTCCAGGATCAGGATCAACTCCCTTTGCTGCACCTCCCGGCTGGTTCTGTTACGGGGCCAGTCAAGCCCGTAGTTGGTGGTCAGCCATACCGCTCTTACTTCCGTTGCCGGCACTTCTGATGAAAGAAGAATGAGCGGGACACATAAAAAGAACATGAGCAAAAAGGATATCTTGTTCATTCATTCAAATCGTTCTAATCTTTTTCCTCTGCAAATATAGAACAAAAAAACGGTTTCACACTGCAATTACGGATCATTTGAGGGAGGGGGATAACAGGTGCAGGGGGTTCAGAAAAGCGACCGGAAGATGCACGAAGGGAATCTCTATATTCCATCCTCATCAAAATTACAAATTCGGAAAGAACAGAAACTGTTTTTCTTTGTTTAATGAACAGAGATGGCGGTGTAACCGGACCTCACCCTGGTATCTTCCTACCAGAAGTTGTCTTGGGGACAGGACCCTCCACGATCACCAAACCAAAAACCTTTTTATGCATGAAGAAAACGAACCTGATCGCGCTCTTCCTTTTGATCACGCTGCTCTCCTATTCACAAAAAGGAAAGATTCAAGGGCGTGTGTACAACGAAAAAAACAACGAACCGCTCGAATTTGCCACGATCCGGATAGAGGGCACCCTTGTCGGCTCCACAACCGATCCGGAGGGTAACTTTCTCTTTACCGGCATCGACCCGGGGTTCGTACGACTGATCGTAAGCTATGTAGGCTTTGAGACCACAACCTCGGCAGAGATACAGGTACAGGGCAATCAGACGACTTTTATTGATCTTGCCGTCCCGGAGTCATCCTCCCTGATCAATGAGGTGGTGATCCGTCCCCACGTGAATCTCAAGAAGATCGAAAGCCCGGTCTCCTTCGCAACGGTGGGCGTAAAAGAGATCGAGAAAGCAGCCGGCGTGAACCGCGATGTATCGAAGGTGCTCCAGACACTGCCCGGGGTAGGTGCCACCGATCCGAACCGTAACGACCTGATCGTGCGCGGCGGAGGGCCCTCGGAGAACGTCTTTTACCTCGACGGCATCGAGATTCCGATCATCAATCACTTCGCCACCCAGGGATCCTCCGGTGGTGCCGTGGGGGTGATCAACCCAGATTTTGTGCGGGAGATCAATTTTTACACCGGCGCCTTCCCGGCCAACCGCCCCCACGCGCTGAGCTCAGTGATGGATATCCGGCAGAAGGACGGCAGTCGCGACCGCATCCACACTAAGCTTGCCGTGGGTGCCTCAGACGCCGCCTTCACGATGGACGGACCCCTCGGCGAGCAGTCCACCTTTATCGTCTCCGCCCGCCAGTCCTACCTGCAACTGCTGTTCAAGCTGATCGGCCTCCCCTTCTTGCCAACCTACAACGACTTTCAGGTGAAATACAAGGTACAGCTCGATCCGAAGAATGAGCTCATGTTGATCGGCATCGGAGCCATCGACCATATGACGCTCAATACGGGATTGCAGGAAACGGGGACAGAAGCACAAAAATACCTGCTCAACTACCTGCCCGTCTATGAGCAGTGGAACTATGCAGTGGGTACAGTCTACAAGCATTTCAGCGATCGTTTCTTCGACACCTGGGTGCTAAGCAGGAACATGTTGCGGAACAACAATTACAAGTATACGGACAACGAAGAGTCACAGCCGAAGATCTCCGACTACCGGTCGGACGAGGCGGAGAACAAACTGCGTTTCGAACGCAGCTACCCCCACCTGCCGGTGAAGATCCTGCTCGGCGCGGGCGTAACCTACTCGCATTACACCAATGCAACAAACCGCAAGGCTTTTGTAAACGGGTCGCTCACCGACCTGATCTACCATACCGATCTCAACCTGTGGGCATACCGGGTATTTATCCAGGTATCGGATACCTACCTCAACGACCGGCTCTCTCTCTCCCTAGGGGTCAACACCATCGCCAACAACTACAATCGCAACATGGGAAATCCCCTTAACCAGCTCTCACCAAGGCTCTCGGCCTCCTACAGAATCAGCGACCAGTGGGAGCTGAACGGCAACATCGGCCGTTATGCCATGCGCCCAGCCTACACCACGCTGGGCTTTAAGGATGCAGCGGGCAACTACGTCAACAAAAACGAACAGCTAAAGCATATTCTCTCCCACCAGGCCATCACCGGCCTGGAGTTTCGCCCCACCGATGCGACCCGCTTCAACCTGGAAGGGTTCTACAAACAGTATGCAAACTATCCGCTCTCAGTGACGGAAGGGATCAGCATCGCCGGCAAAGGTGCCGACTATGGACAAACAGGCGATGAGGAGATCCTCTCCACGGGCAGGGGACGCGCCTACGGGCTGGAATTCTCCGGCAAGCTGATCGCTTGGCGGAAGTTGAACAGCACGCTGACCTACACCCTCTTCAAGAGTGAGTTTACCGACCGTGAGGGTACCTACCGTCCCTCCAACTGGGACACCCGTCATCTACTCAACCTGATCAGCAGCTACCGGCTGCCGCGCAACTGGAATGTCTCCATGCGCTGGCGCTTTGTGGGGGGTGCCCCCTACTCTCCCATCGATATGGAGCACTCCACCCGCAAGGCAGCGTGGAGTGCCACCAACCAGGCATATATCGACTATAAAAATTACAATACGCTGCGACTGGACGATTCGCATCAGCTGGACCTGCGCCTCGACAAGGAGTTCTATTACCATAAATGGATGCTGAACCTCTACGCCGATGTGCAGAACGCCTATCACTCCCAGTCGGAAAACCCACCCATCTTCACCAACAGAGACACCGGCGGACAGGTGATGGATGATCCGGCCAATCCACAGGAGAAGCAACTGCTGAGAGAGATTGAAACCTACAGTGGCACAGTGCTGCCCACCCTCGGGATCATTGTCAAATTTTAAAATTGCACAGCGGGGAGTATTGCTGTCCTATTCTTCTGCTGGCAGGTCGCCTGTATGTCAGAATTTTACAATTCCACCTCGCGATGCCTCCTTTACCCGAAGGGAGTGGTTGGTGACTATACCTCCCATCGTGGACTTTCATCCCCGAGGTAAGTGCTATGCCGGCGCCCAAAAAAAACTCCCGAACAATTTGTTCAGGAGTCTGTTTTTGTTCCTCTGTCAGTATGCCGGCCCAACCGGGATGAATGGAGCGAAAGACGGGACTCGAACCCGCGACCCCGACCTTGGCAAGGTCGTGCTCTACCAACTGAGCTACTTTCGCAATATGTTTGTCATTTAAGAGCTTTCGACGGATGATATCACCTCCCTTGCCAAGGTCGTTTTCAATTTCCCTTTTGGGGCAAGGTCGTGCTCTACCAACTGAGCTACTTTCGCAATATGTTCCCGGGGGAAACTTACTTTCGCAAACGGTTTCTTTTCCGAATCCGGCTCTCTTGCCGTCTTTCCGGGCAACATCTTGCTTGAATTTGCGGGTACAAAGGTAATGTTTTGTCTGATGATTGCAAAAAAATGCGGCTAAAATTTTAACAAAGAAACAACTTTCTCCAGATAAAAGGCATCTGTTTCCGAAAAACGATCCAACTCGTCGCTGTCCACGTCGAACACGGCACACACCTTCCCCTCCCTGAAAAGCGGGATCACGATCTCGGAACGTGACCGGGAGCTACAGGCAATATGTCCCGGAAATTGATCTACATCGGGGACGACCAGGGTTTTCCCCTGTTTCCATGCCGTACCACATACGCCCCTTCCATAAGAGATGCGGGTACATGCCACCGGACCCTGAAAAGGGCCGAGCACCAACTGCTCACCGTCAACCCTGTAAAATCCAACCCAGAAAAAGTCGAAAGCCTCTTTCAGGGCAGAGGCGATATTGCCCATATTCGCAATCAAATCCGGCTCGTCTTCCGTCAATGCCTTTAACTGGGGGATCAGCAACTCAACCTTCTCCTTCACCGAACCTTCTGCTGGTATAGATACATTTTCTGCCATACAAATCCGCTGATATGTGAAAAATCGCGTCACCCTGAAGGCAACGCGATCTTGTGTAAATATTCAGTTGAATGGTTTACCGGGCCTGTTCTTTTGCCTCCCGGATCATTTTTGCATTGGGCAGGATAAACACCTCCACACGACGGTTCTCCGCCCTTCCGGCAACAGTATTGTTGTCCGCCACGGGCTGTGAAGAACCAAACCCTTCGGAGATCATGCGTGTACCGGAAACACCTTTTGACAACAGGTAGCCGTATACTGACTCAGCACGGCGTTGTGACAAGGGATTGTTGATGGCATCGCTGCCTGTACTATCGGTATGGCCATAAATCTTCACATCGGTATCCGGATTATTCAGCAGTGAGGTGGCAAACTTGTCGAGAGAGATGCGTGATGCGGTATTCAGCGTACTGGAATTGGTAGAGAACAAAATCCCCGACTCGAAAGTCACCTTGATCGCTTCTCCTTCGTTCACCTTTTCCACCTGAGCTCCTTCAATCTGTGCCAGCTCAGCAGCCTGTTTGTCCATCTTATTCCCGATAATGGCTCCGGCAGTACCTCCCAGCACCGCTCCGATACCTGCTCCGACCGCTGCACTTCGGCCACCTCCGGCAATAGCTCCTATTCCTGCACCCAAGGCAGCCCCTGCGCCGGCACCGATACCACCTCCCTGTACGGTTCTGCTCAACCCACAACCGGAGAATACCATCGCACCGCCTAAGAGGGCAATGCCAAATAATTTCGATAATTGTTTCATAGTCTGTTCTGTATTTACTATTAAATATGTAATGTTAGCACGTGTCCTAAAGATGATCTGCTCAATCGAACAGATTCAGTGTATCACAATATGCAAGCTCACCCGACACGATGGCCTCGATCTGTTCGTCTGAGTAGTCTCTGATTGCATCCTTGCGGGCATTCGTTAAGACGTACTCCAGCAATTCATCCTCATCGATCGCAACCTCGGTGTCATCATTCTCATCCAGAAACCCCTTTTCTTCGTAGAACTCATAAATGAGATCTACAATATAGTTGATTTCATCATCAGAGAACGCTTTTTTCATCTCTTTGGGTAAATAATCCCTGATAAATTTCAAGGAATCATCCTCGTCATATTCAAGCACTTTTTTTTCTTCACTCATAGCCATATAATTTAATCGTTTGTGCTACCAACGTTTACTGTCTTAAGAAAAACAACCTCTTTGTTCTGTTAGTGAGGAATACCCGAATAAAGAGGCCAAATCATATTTTAAACAATCATCTGAAAAATTAGTTCACCTCTCGCACTTTTACGAATAAAAAACCGGAAGATGCAACCTCCGGCTTTTATACAATACGCAATTCCGGTTCAACGGTAATTGCGTTTGGCGTTTTCTTTCGCCCGCTCGCGGGCCTGTTTTTCCTGCAGCTTCTGTGCTTCCTCCAGCCGGGCCATAAAACCCGATTTCTTTTTCGGTTTCTTCTTGTTGGCTTCCAACTCTGCCAGGATCTTATCCTCATTGATCGTCTGCTTCATGATCAGGGTGATCAGAATGGTATACAATGTAGAGAGAAAATAGTAGTAGTTCAGTCCTGCGGGGTATGAGTTAAGGAAGAAGAACATGAAGACCGACATGAAGAGGGGCATATACTTCATGCCCGACAAGGTCTGTTGGCCGGTATCGGTCATGCTCATGTTGTATTTTGTGTAGACAACGTTCACCACGGTCATCAGCAGACAGAAGATGCTGATATGGTTTCCCAGAAACCTGGTCACAAAAGGAATGTTACCGCTCCAGGAGATCAGTGAATCGTAGGTAGAGAGGTCATCAGCCCACAGGAAACCATGCTGCCGCAATTCGATTGCCGAAGGGAAGAAAAAGAAGAGCGCCAGCAAAACGGGCATCTGGATCAGCATGGGCAGGCAGCCGCTCATCGGGCTTACCCCCACCTTGTTATAGAGCTCCATGGTGGCCTGCTGTCGTTTCATCATCATATCCTGCTCCTTGCCGGGAAACTTTTTCTCCAGCTCCTGGATCTGAGGACGCAGCACCCGCATCTTGGCAGAGGATATATAGGATTTGTAGGTGAGCGGTGAGATCACGATCTTCACCATCAGTGTCAGGATCAGGATGATCAGACCCATGCCCCATTCGAGGGAGAGGAAAAAATTAAAAACGGGGATGACAAACCATTTGTTCACCCAACTCAGCCATTTGTAACCCAGGTAGACGACCTCCTGCAGCTGCAGCTTCTGTGTGCTGTCGCTCACACCCTTGTCGTAGGCTTTCAGGGTTTTGTAATGCACCGGCCCGAAATAGTAGTTGAAACCCGCAGTGATCAGATCACTGTCGGCACTCATCTCTCCCGGCACCCATACCTCCGCAGCATACGCTTTGATATGATCCGCTTCATGCAGCACCTCCGAGGTAAGGATGGTGTTACTGAACGGTTTCTTGCCGATCACAATGGCAGAGAAGTACTGATCCTTAAAGGCAAACCACTTTAACGGATCGGAGAGCTCCCTCCGGTCGTTCTTCGATTCGCTCATCTTCTGCACATCCTGCCGGTCGTATTTGTAATGAATCCGCGTAAAACGGTTCTCAAACGCTCTCCCTTTCTCCTGCTGGCGCACCTTCTGCTCCCAGTACATCCTGAAGTTTGTCAGACTCTCCGGATGAAGGGCATTGCGCATGCCTCCCACCCGCACCTCAAAGTCCATCATGTACTCATCGGCCGGCAGGGTGTATACGAAATCGATATACTGTTTCGGGTTCGTTTGCAGACGCATCGTCACACGGTTGTTTTCCGCACTGCGGATGGGCGTAAAACAGGCTGTCGCGGTCGACAGGCGCACGCTGTTCCGGTTAAAGAGGTCCAGATTGAAACGCGCTTCGTCACCGTCAAAGAGATAGAGGCTGTCACCTGTATGTTGAAGATACTCTTTCAGCTGCACCGATTGGATGCTTCCGCCCAGCGTATTCAGCACGATACGGACCCTTTCATTTTCCAACACCACCGGTTCGGCACTCACTTTTGACGGAGGAATCAGCGAAAGCGAGTCGGAGTGAGTGACGGCAGCTGAAGTGGCGGGCTCATTTGCAGGGACAGGCAGTTCCTCAGCCGTACCGAAAAAATCGGCTGCGCTGTTTCCCTGCATGGAGTCGGCGACGCCGCTCTCCGCGGCGTTACGCGGCCGATCCGTTTCAGTGCGCTGTTTCTCTACGAGCTGAAGGGAATCACGCATCCGCTGCTGCACTGCCAGCTGTTCTTTGGTCGGTCTGTTGTAAATAGAAAAGCCGATGATGATAGCTGTAATCAGCAGCAATCCTATGATTGTATTTTTATCCATATTCAATCGTCTGCAGCCGAGGCTGTCGGAAAATAACTCTTTTAGCTTGATTTCTTTCTTAATTCACTCGTTTCTGCCGCGGCCTGCACAAAGCTCATAAACAATGGGTTGGGAGAAATAACGGTACTGTTATACTCGGGGTGGAACTGTGTTCCCAGGAACCACCGCAGGGCAGGCACCTCCACCACCTCCACCAAGTCGGAATCGGGGTTGACACCGGTACATTTCATGCCGGCTGCTTCAAACCGATCCTTGTATTCATTGTTAAATTCGAAGCGGTGGCGGTGACGCTCCTGTATCTTAGTCTTGCCATATGCCTTGTATGCCAGAGAACCTTTCTTCAGCACGCAGTCGTAGGCCCCCAGGCGCATGGAAGCGCCCATGTTGGTGATATGCTTTTGCCCTTCCATCAGGTCGATCACCCTATGCTCCGCTTTCGGATCCATCTCGGTGGAGTTGGCACCCTCCAGTCCCATCACGGAACGGGCATATTCAATCACCATGCACTGCATCCCCAGGCAGATGCCGAAGGTGGGGATATCGTTCTTCCTGGTATAGGTCAGGGAGATGAACTTACCCTCAATACCCCGTTGTCCAAAGCCGGGTGCAATCACGACGCCATCGGCATTGCCCAGCATCTCAGCCACATTCTCCTCCGTGATCTTCTCGGAATGGCACACATCCAACACCAGTTTCCTGTCGTTGTAGATAGCCGCCTGCGAGAGGGATTCGTTGATCGATTTATAGGCGTCCGGCAGTTCGGCATACTTACCCACCAGCTTGATACGGACCTCCTTGCGAGCATCTCTGCGTTTTTGCAGGAAGGCTTTCCACGGCTCCAGGCCGTTACTCTCTCCTGCCGGCATGTTCATCTTGCGCAGCACCACCTCATCCATCCCCTGCTTCTGCATCATCACCGGCACCTCATAGATGGTGGAAACATCCACCGACTGCATTACGGCACCCTGCTCCACGTTACAGAAGAGTGCCACCTTGTCCAGAATCTCCTTGTTCAGCTTTCTTTCGGTACGCAATACCAGCATATCGGGCTGTATTCCAAGCGATTGCAGCTCCTTCACCGAGTGCTGTGTCGGTTTGGTTTTCATCTCACCCGCGGCCGCAATATAGGGCACATAAGTCAGGTGCAGACAGAAACAGTTTTTGCCCAGCTCCCAGCGGAGCTGACGCACAGCCTCCAGAAAAGGGGTGGATTCGATATCTCCTACCGTACCGCCGATCTCTGTAATGACGAAATCGAACTTACTCTTGATCCCAAGTGATTTCACATTCCGCTTGATCTCATCGGTGATGTGCGGGATCACCTGCACGGTTTTTCCCAGATAATCGCCACGGCGCTCTTTTTGGATCACATTCTGATAGATACGCCCGGTGGTAATGTTGTTATCTTTGGTGGTCTGGATGTTGAGGAATCGTTCATAATGACCCAGATCCAGATCGGCTTCGTGCCCGTCGATGGTGACGTAACACTCCCCATGCTCATAAGGATTGAGTGTGCCCGGATCCACATTGATGTAGGGATCGAACTTTTGAATGGTTACCTTATATCCTCTTGCCTGCAGCAGCTTGCCGAGTGACGATGCAATGATCCCCTTACCCAGTGAGGAAACCACGCCGCCCGTAACGAAAATGTACTTTGTATCAGCCACGATCGTGAAGTATTTATATAATCAGTTTTGCAAAGGTGCAAAGGTACAAAAAAAAGAGTGAGATGTGGCAGATGCAGTAAAAAAATAGGAGTCAACATCCGGAGAGCCGGAAGAAAGCTACTCAGTAATCATTTCCTCCAATTCCATGTGCTGGCAGCGCATGATCTTGCCCGGAAAGGCTTGCACGATAGAGTAGTTGTGCGTAGACATGATGACTGCCGTACCGCTCTCGGCGATCTCCTGCAACAGCGAGACGATCAGACTCCCCGTTTCGGGGTCAAGGTTGCCGGTAGGTTCGTCGGCAAGGATCAGCGCAGGGGAATTAAGCAGCGCACGGGCGATCACCACACGTTGCTGCTCACCCCCGGAGAGTTCGTGCGGCATCTTGTAGGTTTTGTTCTGCATCCCCACCTGCACCAGCACCTCATGGATGCGGTCACTGATCTCCTGTTTGTTTTTCCAGCCGGTAGCCCTGAGCACAAACTCCAGGTTCTTCTCCACCGTACGGTCGATCAGCAACTGGAAATCCTGGAAGACGATGCCGATCTTCCTGCGCAGAAAAGGCACCAGCTTAGGTTTAATCGAAGCCAGCTCATAATCGAACACGCGCGCACTACCCGACTCAACGGGCAGTTCCGCATACATGCTCTTCATCAGCGTGCTTTTTCCCGATCCCACCTTTCCGATGATATAGAGGAAGTCTCCACGGTTCACCGTCAGGTTTACATTTCGCAAGATGATGTTCTCATCGCGATTAAGTTGCACATTCGAATAGTTTACCAACTGTTCCTGGATCATTATTTAATAAATTGTATCGTAAACGGATATTTCCAGTATTCGCCATTGCTGGCTTTTACCGACGCCAGGATCACAAGCAAAGTATAGAGCAGACCGAGGACGATGGCCAAAGGAATCCCAATCAGAATGATACAGAGCAGCGAGACATAGATCAGGTAGCTGATCATAAAATTGACAATATTCTTGCCGTGCATATCCACCATGGTACTCTGTCCCCTGTTCATCGTCCACAGGAGAATCGGCACCACAAAACCGGCCACTGGAAGCAGGAAGCCGGCAAACTGCGAGAGATGCATCAACATCAGATAAGTGTTCTCCGTCAACCCGAACAGCGGTCGTCTGTCTCCGTGCGCAGATGCACGCCCTTCATTCAGAATCTTCGCTTTTTCGCGCTGGTATTCCTCTTCGGTAATACTTCCCTTTTCTTTCAATTCATCGAGAATTTTTAAATCTTCGTATTTCATAAGGCGTCAAATTTTAATCAAACCACTCACAATGTAACCATGACTCCCGGCAAGGGGCTGAACTCATTCTCTTTACACATTCGCGCAAGTAACCCGGTCAGGCCCTTTTTTCTACAAAGATAATTTTTTTTTTGTTTTTCCCCTTTTTCTCAGATAAAATCTTGCAAGGAGAAGTGCCGCCAGCGAACCTGCCGCATCGGCAAACCAGTCGCCCCACTCTGCGCTGCGCGATGTAAACAGGTAGAGCTGCAATAGTTCAATGATCCCGCCATACAGTACAGGCAGGATGACCCCCCAAAGGATCCATCTGCCACGCGGTGGAGCGCCTTTATGCAGTCGGTAATAATCGAACAGGGAGACTGTGGTAAGCAGGAAAAACATCCCAAAATGAACCAATTTATCCCATGAGATGCCCTCGGGCATGTCAGGCACATTGTCGGGACCTATCAGACAGGTTCCCGCAAAAATGAGAAAACCGACCAGCAGCGGCAGGCACATATAGCGAAAAAGAATACGCATCAACTTATCTTCTTAATCAGAAAATGATCGCAAAGGTAAAAATATATTCTGCTTTGTAGGGCTTTATTATAAACATATAACCAAAAGTAAGGGACATTTTCATAAAAAATTCGTTTCTTTGCCCGTAAATACGAGATAAACATGGTGAGCTGTTTACGAAAGACCAATAAGTGATATGCTACATATGAGGAAGTACTTTTTTCTGCTGCTGGCAACTGTCACAGCGCTGCACTCCTTGGCGCAGGCTCCGGATGACCATCAGGACAGGCGCTATTACGACATCAACAAAAATATTGACATCTTTAATTCGGTGTTGCGGGAACTGGATCTGTTCTACGTAGACAGCATTGAGGTCGATCATCTGGTACAGAGCACCATCCACAACATGCTCACCCGGCTGGATCCCTATACCGAATATTATACGGAGGAGAATATGGGGGACCTGCAGTTCCTGACCACGGGTGAATATGCCGGCATCGGCGCCATCATCTCCTACAACAACGGGCAGGTGGTCATCAATGAGCCCTATGAGAGGCTCCCGGCCGACAAGGCGGGATTAAAAGCCGGCGATGCCATCCTGGAGATCGACGGGGAAGATATGCGCCAAGCCACCGTCAAACAGGTGAGCGACAAGCTGAAAGGGATTCCCGGGACCCTCCTCAAGCTGAAGATACAGCGTCCGGGGGAAAAGAAAGTGCGCAGCCTGGCCATTGAGCGGGAGAAGATAGAGATGGACCCCATCACCTATGCTGAGGTGAACGATGCAGGGATCGGCTACTTCCATTTCGGCAGCTTCACCACCCACAGTGCCGACCGGGTGAGGGAGACCGTCATCAACCTCCGGGAAAAGGGGGCATCGTCACTGATCATGGACCTGCGCGGCAATGGAGGTGGCATCCTCGATGAAGCGGTCGAGGTGGTCAGCCTCTTTGTACCCAAAGGAGAAGAGATCGTCTCCACAAAAGGGAAGGTGAAACAATGGGATCGCTCCTATCACACGCAGAACCAGCCGCTGGACGAGATCATTCCTATCGTGGTGCTGATCGACACCGGTTCCGCATCGGCATCGGAGATCGTAGCAGGTGCCCTGCAGGACCTGGACCGCGCCGTGATCGTGGGCAACCGCTCCTTCGGCAAGGGACTGGTGCAAACACCGCGCGACCTCCCCTATGGCGGCAACATCAAGATCACCACCTCAAAGTATTACATTCCCAGCGGCCGTTGCATCCAGGCGCTCGACTACTCCCACCGCAACCCCGACGGCAGCGTGGCACGCGTACCCGACTCGTTGACCAATCTGTTCCACACCCGCAACGGTCGGGAGGTACGCGATGGCGGGGGGATCACACCCGATGTTACCCTTCCACAGAAGAGCAGTGGCACCATCGCCTATTATCTGATGACCGGTAACCTGATCTTTGATTTTGTAACCGAATGGGTACAGGAACACGGCAAGATTGCCCCACCCCATCTGTTCCATTTATCCGATGAGGATTATGAGTCATTTATCCGCTTTGTGAAAGCCAAAGACTTCACGTATGACCAACTCAGTGCACGTTCACTGCAACAATTAAAGAGCATGATGGAATTTGAAGGGTATATGGATGTGGCTTCCGAAGAATACAAGGCACTGGAGGCAAAGCTCCAGCCCAACCCCGACCGTGACCTGCAGCTCTTTGAGGAAGATATCAGGAGCCTGATCGAATCGGAGATCGTTCAACGCTACTATTACAAGAAAGGGGTGCTCCGACACCAGCTTTCCGACGACAAGGTTTTTCACAAGGCGGTGGAACTGTTGTCCCATCCGGATCAGTACCGCTCCATCCTGCAACCCGCGCAACCGGTGAATCTTCCTTCCGCATAAAAGTGCCATTATGCAAATCAAACAAATATGCGGACAATCATCTGGATCACGCTATTCCTCCTCCTGATTCTTCCCGTCAGATCACAGGAAAAACGCGTTTCTCTGCTCTTTGCCGGTGATGCCATGCAGCATCTGCCACAGATCGTTGGAGCCAAAGGCAATCATGACAGTTACCACTATGATTCCTGTTTTTATCTGCTGAAAGAGAAGATCC
>JAQVWR010000119.1 GCA_028709605.1 Proteiniphilum sp. | reverse complement strand
GCATTCGTCGATCGCCTCCGGCAGGCAGGGCTGCAGTTCTCCCTGAATGAAGAGCTGCTGGCAGGGAGAACCGATAAGCTGAAAGGGCTGACTATTGTGATCAGTGGTACGTTCGCCCTGCACTCGCGCGATGAATACAAGGCGATGATCCTGCAGCACGGCGGCAGAAACAGCGGATCGGTATCGAAAAAGACCGATTATATCCTGGCTGGGGAGAATATGGGCCCTGCAAAGCTGGAGAAAGCGGAGAAGCTGGGGGTGAAGATCATTGATGAAGCCTCTTTCCTGGAGATGCTGGACGAGCAGTGACGCTGTTCACTCCTCCATGGAGAAGCTGCATGAGCCGATATGATGTCCGTCGGCGAAGATATCTGCTTTGAAGGTGCCGGGCATCAGGAACTCCTCAATATCCCAGTACATGGTCACGGGGATCTCCTCCCCGCCGTACTCCACCATGCGCTTTATCGAGTAGAGGATCTCTCGGTTCTCATAGGGGAACGTGTGCGAAGCGCTCTTTGAGAGCACCGTTCCGTCGGGCGTCATCAGGCGGATATAGAGGGTGCGTTCTCCCGGCTCGGTGGTGATGTTGCGGGCGATGGTGAAGGAGACCACGAACCGGGTGCTTCTGCTCAGACGGGTTTGTTTCTTTCCGCGGTCGTTCACTGCCTTTACATCGATATTGGTCGCCACGAGCTGTGCTGCCAGCGATACCTTTTCCGACAGATGCTCTTTCTCCTGCGATACCTGGTTGAGGGTGCGGCTGGTCTCTTTGAACTGGCGCGTGATCTGCTGGTTTTCTGCCCGTAGCTCCTCGTTCAGCCTGTGCAGCGAGTCGATCTGATGAATATAAGAGCGCAGCACCTTGCGCAGGGTGCCCAGCTCATCCTTCAGCCGCCTGATCTCCGCCTGGTCGGAGGCTTTGGTCAGCCGCAGCTCTTCCTGCAGCCGCAGCACCTTGGCCTGTTCGTTTTCCAGTTTATAGAGCAGGGAGTCGTTTTGGACACTGAACTTGAACCCTTCATACTGAAGAGAGATGGCTTCATATTCATCCTCCAACTCCTGTTTGTCGAGCGTATACTGCTGCTGCATTCCTTCAATTTTCGCGTTCCTGTTTACCAGAAAGCCGATCAGGACGGCCAGCACAATGGCCAGCACGCCGATGATCGCGATCAGCTGGGGAGTTCGTTCCCTAAAGTCTATCTTCATGCTTTGTTACAGTTTGTTTAACGCTTGTTCCAGGTCAGCCTTGATGTCGTCGATATGTTCATAACCTACCGAGAGGCGCAGCAGGTTGGGGTAGACCCCTGCGGCCAGCTGTGCAGCCTTAGGTAACTGCTGGTGCGTGGTGCTGGCCGGATGGATGATCAGCGTCTTGGCGTCCCCCACGTTGGCCAGATGGCTGATCATCGACAGATTGTCAATGATGCGTGCCGTCTGCTCCACATCTCCTTTTACAAAGAATGAGAGCACGCCGCCAAAACTGTTGTTCTTCAGATATTTCTTCGCCAGCGTGTGATATTGGCTGCTTTCCAGTCCGGGATAGTTCACCTTCTCCACCTTGGGATGAGCCTCTAACCAGCGGGCCATCTCCAGTGCATTTGCATTGATGCGTTCGGCCCTCAGAGAGAGTGTTTCAATGCCCTGCAGCAGGAGGAAGGTGTTAAACGGGCTGTTCACCGGACCCAGGTCACGCAACCCCTCTACACGGCACCGGAGGGCAAAGGCGATGTTCCCGTGAGGGGATTGATCGCCGAAGGTCTCCCAGAAGTTGAGGCCGTGGTATCCTTCAGACGGTTCACTGAACATGGGAAACTTGCCGTTGCCCCAGTTGAAGTTGCCACCGTCGATCACCACGCCCCCCATGGAGGTGCCGTGGCCGCCGATCCACTTGGTGGCGGAATGCAGCACGATATTGGCACCCCAATCGATGGGATTGCAGAGGTAGCCGCCCTGCCCGAAGGTGTTGTCAACGATCAGCGGGATCTCATTTTCTCTTGCCACTTTCGCGATCGCTTCAAAATCGGGGATATTGTATTCCGGATTGCCGATCGTTTCTAAGTAGATGGCTTTGGTCTTTCCGTCGATCAGAGAAGCGATACTCTCCACCTTGTCGCCGTCGGCAAAGCGCACCTCGAGCCCCATTCGTTTAAAGGCAACCTTGAACAGATTATAGGTACCTCCATACAGAAATGAGGTGGATACGATGTTGTCGCCTGCTGCGGCTAGATTGTGGATGGCCAGAAAGGCTGCAGCCTGTCCCGAAGAGGTGGCGACCGCTGCCACACCCCCCTCGAGGGCGGCCATTCGTTTTTCAAACACATCGGTCGTGGGATTCATCAACCGGGTGTAGATATTGCCGAATTCTTTTAATCCAAACAGATTGGCGCCATGTTCGGCGCTTTTAAATGTGAAAGCCGTGGTCTGGTAAACAGGAACCGCTCTGGCCCCCGTTACAGGGTCTGGCTCCTGTCCTGCATGCAGCTGCAGTGTTTCAAAATGTTCTTTTCTCATATTTTCCGGAATTAATGCTTCGCAAAATTAACGGAAAAATTGAGACAATGAGCCAATGAACCGGAAGGAAGTGATAAATTAACACTTATTCAGCGAACAGTTTGCTTCGCGCGATCATGCAGGCTCCAATGATCCCTGCCTTTTTCTTGAGCTTGGAGGAGACAATCTGTGTATCTTTGTTCACCAGGTTGAGAGAGTACTTTCTCACGGAACTGCGTATCGGCAGCATGATGAATCCTTCCGTCTCTGCCACCTGTCCGCCGATCACCACGAGCTCGGGGTTGAAGATGTTGATCAGTCCGGCAATATACCTGCCCAGTTTGTACCCAACCTCTTCCACGATTTCAATGCAGAGGGGATCCTCATTGTTGGTTGCTTCGATGATATGCGTCAGGGTGAGCTGATTCAAATCCTTCACCTTTTGGGTCAGAATACTGCTTTCCCCGTTTTTGATCCGCTCAATGACGGCTCTGTGGATGGCAAGACCGGATGCTTCCGTTTCCAGGCATCCCTTTTTTCCGCAATGACAGATGATTTCATTGTCGAAGATGGGGAAATGGCCGAACTCCCCGGAGAAGCCCGATTTACCGTAATAGGGCTTGCCGTCAATGATGATGCCGATGCCGAGCCCCCAGCTCACGTTGACAAATATCACATCCTTTTCATTCGTCACCACTCCCTTCATGTATTCGCCATAGGCCATTGCGCGGGTGTCGTTGTCGATGCTGACATTGTAATTGAGCTTATTGGTGAGAATCTCGCTGATGGGATTCTCGCTGAAATAGAAGCTGCTGTAGCTATAACCCGACTCGGGGTTGACCCTGCCGGAGATGTTGAGGTTGATGTGGTAGATTTTCTTCTTCAGCTCGCCCGTCCTGTCGATGAATTTCTGTATGTATCCGCACAGCTGGTCGAACGACTCGGAAGTGTTTTCGTAGGTATAGGAGATCCCTATTTCATTGTCCGCAATCCGGCCGGTAAAATCCATCAGGGCAATGTTGAGGTGATGACGGCTCATATCCACTCCCACGAAATAGGCGGAGGTGGGATTCAGGCCGTATACAATGGGATGTCTGCCGCCGGGGGTATGGATCTTCCCAAACTCGGAGATCAATCCCTGATCGATCAGTTCACCGATGAACTTGGTGACGGTAGGAACGCTCAGGTCGAGTTCTCTGGCCAGTTCCGCAATCGTATCGTTGCCCGTGTTGATAAAATGGGAAATAATGTCCTTTTTTATTTGAATGTTTTTCGGGCTTTTGTCGCTTTTGAAGAAGAGATTCTTTACCATGCTGTTTTGCTTGTGAATAAACGGAGTTCTT
>JAQVWR010000118.1 GCA_028709605.1 Proteiniphilum sp. | reverse complement strand
CCAGTAATGTGCCAAAAGGATAGGTGCGGTGTGCACAGGTGAGACTGTCCCTGTGATAGCGGGAACCATTTGACATACGCTGCCCATGTAAGCGACGGGCATAGTAGGATGCCTTGCCACGGACCGGTTCTTCAGGCTGAGTGTGCCCCCCTGCCGGGAGGAGAAACAGAAGAAGCAGCAATATGCAAATCGGCATTCGGTACATGCACATGATTGTGTGTCAGTTTATCACTGCAAATAAACACAAAAAAAAGGGAAGTAGCGTAACTTCCCTTTTTTCATTGTTGCGGAGGCAAGACTCGAACTTACGACCTTTGGGTTATGAGCCCAACGAGCTACCAACTGCTCCACTCCGCGATATTGTTTTCCTTAACCGGGTTGCAAAGATAGAACATTGTTTTGATAAAACAAAATTTTTGGCAATCTTTTTTATTTGTGGACGAAATAGCGTACATTTGAAGCAAAATTCATCCCTATGACAGACAGTCTGGTAATCATCCCTACCTACAACGAAAAGGAGAATATCGAACACATTGTCCGCGCTGTTTTTTCACTGAAGAAAGCGTTTCATATACTGGTGATTGATGACGGATCGCCCGATGGTACGGCTGCCATTGTGCACCGCCTGATGGCGGACGAGTTTGCCGGCCGTCTCTTTCTGGAAGAACGAAAAGGAAAGATGGGCCTGGGCACGGCTTATATCCACGGGTTCAAGTGGGCGTTGGAGCGCTCGTATGCTTACATCTTCGAGATGGATGCCGATTTCTCCCACAACCCGGAGGATTTGCCCCGTCTCTATGCGGCTTGTCACGACGAGGGCTTCGATGTGGCCATCGGATCACGCTATGCCACCGGGGTGAATGTGGTGAACTGGCCCATGGGACGCGTGCTGATGTCCTTCTTCGCATCGAAGTATGTGCGCTTCGTGACGGCGCTCGATGTGAAGGATACCACTGCCGGTTTTGTCTGTTACCGCCGGAAGGTGCTGGAGACCATCGATCTCGACCAGATCCGTTTCAAGGGGTACGCCTTCCAGATCGAGATGAAATACTCTGCGAAGGTGCTGGGGTTCACCCTTACAGAGGTGTCGGTCATCTTCGTAAACCGGCAGCTGGGCACCTCCAAGATGAGCAGCAGCATCTTCGGCGAGGCTTTCTTCGGCGTGATCGACCTGCGCTGGCGAAAAGAACTGGGCCGGATTAGACCAAACAAACAACTTGCACGAACCAAACAACTGCAATCATGATCCTGATACAGAAAGCAACCGTCATCAATGAAGGCGAGACCTTTACCGGCTCCCTGCTGCTGGAAGGGGAACGGATCTCCCGTATCTTCCGGGAGGAGCCGCCGGAGCAGCTGCTGCAGCGCTGCCGGCAGGTGATCGATGCACGGGGGTTGTATCTGATCCCGGGCGTGATCGACGACCAGGTGCATTTCCGGGAGCCGGGGCTGACCCATAAAGGCGATATTTTTTCCGAGAGCAGGGCTGCCGTGGCCGGTGGCGTCACCTCCTATCTGGAGATGCCCAACACGCTGCCACAGACCGTCACCCTCGAGGCTCTCCGGCAGAAGCAGGAGATGGCTGCCGGGCGCTCCGCTGCCAACTATGCCTTCTACTTAGGGGCGACCAACGACAACATCAGAGAGCTGAAGCAAGCCGACGCACGGACCACCTGCGGGGTGAAGGTGTTTATGGGATCTTCTACCGGTAACATGCTGGTGGATGACCCGTATACCTTGCAGCAGATCTTCGCCGAGGTGGAGATGCTGATCGCCACCCACTGTGAGAGCGAGGAGCTGATCCGCCAGAACCGGGAGCAATACCGGCCAAAACCGGGAGAGGAGCTCCCCATTGAGATACATCCGTTGATCAGAAGCGCCGAAGCCTGCTACCGTTCGTCGGCTGAGGCGGTGGCACTGGCTGACCGCTACGGCAGCCGTCTGCATGTGCTGCACCTCTCCACGGCCCGCGAGATGAGCCTCTTTGAAGATGGCCCCTTGGAGGAGAAGCACATCACAGCCGAAGCATGCGTGCCGCATCTCTGGTTCAGCGATGAGGATTATGCCCGCCTGGGTGCCCGCATCAAATGGAACCCGGCGGTGAAGCGTTCGACCGACCGCGAGGCTCTGCGTGAAGCGGTGCGGAGAGGCCGCATCGACGTGGTGGCCACCGATCATGCACCCCATCTGTGGAGCGAGAAGGAGGGAGGCGCACTCAAAGCTGCTTCCGGCGGACCGCTGGTGCAGCATTCTCTCCAGGTGATGTGTGAGCTGGCTGTCCGGGGTGTTTTCACAAAAGAGCTGGTGGTAGAGCGGATGTGCCATGCCCCGGCTCGTCTCTTCCGGATCAGGGAGAGAGGTTTTATCCGGGAGGGATATTATGCCGACCTGGTGCTGGTCGATCCGGCGGCACCCACTACGGTCACTCCTGAGAACATTCTGTACAAGTGTGGATGGTCGCCCTTTGAAGGAGAGACCTTCGGCTGTTCCGTGAGAAAAACGTTCGTCAACGGACAGGTCGTCTACGACGAGGGTGTGGTGGCGGAGCGGCTGTGCGGGAAAGCGCTCTCCTTCGATCGCTGACGGCTTCCCGCACAACGTCTTTTTCCCTTAACCGGTGAAATGTGGGTGGCTGCGGTTTATTTTTGTATTTTTGTGGCTGAATCATCTAAAACCTTTATTTGTGAGATTTTTGTTCACTGTGCAGGGAGAAGGCAGAGGCCACTACACTCAGGCGCTCTCTCTGGCTGCCATCCTTCGTAAACACGGACACGAAGTGGTGGCCGTGCTGGTAGGGAAAAGCGATACCCGGCAGATACCGCCGTTTTTCACCGAGAAGATCGGCGCACCGGTCACCGCGTTCAACAGCCCCAACTTCACCTCCTTCTACAAGCAAAAACGCCCCAATATTCTGTTGAGTATTGTGACCAATTTCTCGCGGCCTTTTATTTTCAGGAAGAGCCTCCTGCTGCTTCGGCGGCAGATCGAGGAGCTTCGTCCCGACAAGGTGATTAACTTTTATGAGATGATCACCGGCATGGCCTACGGCATCTATCGCTTCGACAAGAAGCTGGGAGTGGAGATGATCTGTGTGGCACATCAGTACATTCTCCTCAACCCCAATTACCGGACCAACGCCGAGCAGGACGTGAAGTATTATTTCCTGCGGATGCTGTCGCGCATCACCTCCAACCGAGCCTCGCGCATCCTCGCCCTCTCCTTTAGGGAGATGCCCGGATCGCCGGAGAAGAAGATTGTCACCGTGCCCCCGCTGTTGCGCCCTGAGGTGTTCCGCACGGAGCCGGCCGAGGGGAATTACATCCATGGTTATATGGTAAATGCGGGCTACTTCGATGAGATCGCCCGCTGGCATGACAGCCACCCCGAGGTGCCGCTCCGTTTCTTCTGGGACAAAATCGATGCAGAGGAGGAGGTACATATCGACAGCCGTTTCACGCTCTGCCGCCTCAACGATGAGAAGTTCCTGCAGAGCATGGCCGGTAGCATGGCCTACGCCAGCACCTCCGGCTTCGAGTCGCTCTGTGAGGCGCTCTACTACCGAAAGCCGATCCTGATGATTCCCGTGCATGTGGAACAGGAGTTCAATGCTCATGATGCCGTCCTTTCGGGAGCGGGCATTGCCGGAAGGAGGTTCGACCTCGACAGGCTCATCGACTTCATCCCCCGCTACCGGCCCGATGAAAGGTTCCGCGACTGGGTCCATCAGGCCGAAGAGCGTTTTGTGAGGGAGATCTGCTGATGCCGCTTATCATCCGTTTATAAACCCACTGAATCGCGGTAGAAGTCGAGGGCTTCGAAGAAGAGCTTTTGGTCGGCGGTCTGGTCGA
>JAQVWR010000041.1 GCA_028709605.1 Proteiniphilum sp. | reverse complement strand
CACCCGCCGCACTGGAGTCCCTTACCCGTTACATCGATGTCTACACCAGCTTCGGCCTCATCGCCGTGGCCACCGGCCTTGTGGTGCTGATTCTCTCGCCGAGACTCAACAAGTTGATGCATGGAATCAAGTAACTATTACAACGCTTTACTTACAGTCCTCACCGGGATCCAGACGGTTGAATCATGGGCATCCTTAAATGACAATCCATAATTTTGGTAATTCTCCCTGGCTGTACCGATTACGGCAATTGCAGTATCATTTTTCAGTTTCAGTGTGAGCGTAGGATATTTGAAAGTGTATGCATACTCCACCAGGGTATCTTTGGCGGTATTATAGTTGTACCCCCGGAATACACAATCCGTTGTGTTAAATGTAACTCTCAAAGAAATTCCATCCTGATACCCACTCCAGGATGATCCAATGATTAAGGCACTGTTTGTGGGCAATTCCTTGAAAGGATCACCATAATTCGGTCGGGAAGCGTCCAACAACTCCTCCTCTTGCCCATTCTCCGCTTTTTCGCAACTGTAAATCAGCATGCTGCCTATCACCAGGATCAGCATCAACCAGGACCATTTCATTCTCTTCATCGCAATTCGTGTTTCATAATAGATATTTAATCCCAACATTTTTATGTCGCAAAGATAAACATTCTCCCGAAAAGATGCAGTCGCAATGAATCCTCGTCGCTGCACGACGACCTGCTCGATGTGACCCTGCTCCCCCCTACGGGGAAGAAGAAAACCGGGAAAATTACCAGGAGGAGAAGAAGGAGTTTGTCCACACCCTGCTCATCGTGTAAGACAACCTGGAGATGCTTTCTGCAGAATAATTTCTCCCGCCTGTACAACGTGATGACGGGCCACAATGGCAACGAAGGCTGTGATCGTCACCTACATCCTGATGCCCGTGATGGATGGCATTTTGCCACCCGGATCAAAGAAAAGCAAAAAAAGAAGAGTAATTTTCCATTCCTGCATTCTACTGTCTCTCACCTCTTTTATGTGAGATATACACCCAAAAACATTGTTTTCCGGAAGAATCCAGAAGGAATCACCATTGTTAAATTATTGAAATATTTCGTTAAAATGAATGTCTGTCTTTTGGAGTTTCAAAAATAGAAGTACATTTGTCAGACAAATATGACCATTAGCCATTTATATTTCACATGACCTGTCTATGGATAAAATGAAAATACAGAACAACTCGGTTACCCTGGTCGACCAGGTCGAGGACAAATTGCTCAACTACTTCAAGGAGAAAGATATGCGCAAGGGCGATTCCATCCAGAACGAAAAAGAACTTGCTGCTTCGCTGGGTGTATCGCGGAGTGTGTTGCGCGAAGCACTGAGCCGGTTAAAGATGATGGGCATCATTGAGACCCGCACCCGCCGGGGGATGATTCTCTCGGAGCCCTCCATTCTGGGGGGAATGAAAAGGGTGGTCGATCCCCGCATCCTAAGTGAAGATTCGTTATTTGACATCCTCGGCTTCCGCATCATGCTTGAGATAGGCATCTGCAGCGAGATTTTCCGCCAAATCACCCCCCGCGATATCGAAAGCCTCGAGGAGATCGTGAACGTGGGTATTGTCTACGAGAACAACGAATATGCACCTTTCAGCGAGTTCGCCTTTCACACGAAACTCTACCAGATCACGGGAAATAAAACGATTACCGAATTTCAAAATATCATCCATCCGGTCATGACCTTTGTCAAGGATAAGTTTCAGGATTTCCTCGCACCCATCAACATTCAGTTAAAAAAGGAGGGACGCATCGTGACACATCAGGACCTGCTTCGTTATCTGAAGGAGAACGACGAAGATGGATACCGGAAAGCGCTTGAACAACACTTTGAAGTCTACCGGCTCTTTATCCGTCAAAAAGAAGAACGTGGAAGGCCAAAGAAATAAATAGGCCACAAGATATCTTGTGAATCAGGCCGATCTACTACAACAGCACAAACAACATCCTCATGAATCGAAAAATATATTATTTACCCTTTTTCATCCTTTTTTGTTTATTCATCCTTCCGCCTTTAGGCACCGGAAAAGTTTCAGCACAAAACTCAACCCGCGTCCACCAGCACAATCTCTTTTCGATGGACGCACTCGAAGACACCACGCTCAATGAGGGTGTGGCAGGGTCCTTTTTCGGAAAAGAGGGAACTTACTTTCTGATGGCCGGTGGCTCTTCTTTTCCTGCTGGGAAACCGTGGCAGGGAGGAAAAAAACATCTTTCCGATCAGGTGATGATCTTTCAGGGCACCTCCAACTCCGAACTCAGTCTATTATATAGAAGCAGTGACCTTCCCCAACCGATGGCTGAAGGCGCTTCTCTCTCCTTGTCATCAGGCTTGCTCTGTATGGGCGGCATCACGCCGCAAGGGGTCAGCGACCAATGTTGGCTGCTCTCCTACAACGGAAGCAAAGTCAACGCAACACCCTATCCCGCTCTGCCGCTTCCTGTAAAGAATGCTTCGGCTGCCCTGATCGGAACAAAAGTATATCTGGCAGGAGGAGAGCTGGCCGACGGCACCGCTACCGACCAGTTCCTCACACTCGACCTCACGCAACCGGAAAAAGGCTGGGAGGAGCTGCCGGCGCTTCCCCTGCTGCTGTCGGGAGCAGCTTTCACCGCACAACAGGATGGAGAGGAAATCGCCCTGTTTCTCTTTGGCGGAAGAGCCAAAAACGAAACCGGCCGCACCACCTTCTACCCGTCGGTCTACCAATACAAACCCTCCAAAAATGAGTGGGTACAAAAAGGAGACATCCAACTCAACGAAAAATCCCTTCCCCTGTCCATGGCCACCGCAAGCGCCGTGGGGGCAACCCATATCATGCTCTATGGCGGTGATTCGGGAGAAACCTTCAAGCAGGTGGAAGCAGCAGTCGCAGCCGGGAAACAAGACATGGCGGACTCCCTCCAGATGCACCACCCCGGCTTCAACAAGCAAATACTGGTTTACAATACCATCACCGATGCCTGGTTCGATGCCGGAGAGACTGAGCAACGACCGGTGGCCGTCGCTTCAGCCTACTCCGACGGCAAGGAAATCTGCATTGCCGGTGGAGAAACAGGACCCGGCGTCCGTTCACCGCTGATCACACGGATCAGCTTCAGCAACGGATTCTCCTTCGGATGGGTAAACTACGCTGTGTTGCTGCTCTATTTTGGCGGAATGCTGTTGATGGGGTTCTACTTTATGAAACGTAACGAGAATACCAACGACTTCTTCAAAGCGGGAGGACGCATACCCTGGTGGGCTGCCGGAATCAGTATCTTTGCCACCACACTCAGCGCCATCACCTTCCTCTCCATTCCCGCAAAGACCTACGCCACCGACTGGCGAATGCTGCTTTTCAACATCTGCATCATCCTGGTCGTACCCATTGTCATCCGCTACTTCATGCCCTTCTTCCGGAGGTTCAACTTCGACACCGCCTACCAATATCTGGAACACCGCTTCAGTAGGCCGGTGCGGTGGATTGCCTCTGCCCTCTTCGTCATCTTCATGGTCAGCCGCATTGCCATCGTGCTCTTCCTGCCCGCATTGGCCCTCAACGCTGTTACCGGATTCAATATCTATCTCTCCATCATCGTGATGGGCATCGTCACCATCATCTACAGCACCAGCGGCGGCATGGAAGCCGTTGTCTGGGGCGATGTGATCCAGGGGTTTATCCTGATCTTTGGCGCCATAGCCGCCTTTATCTTTACCATCACCGGCATCGAAGGCGGCCTGGGAGAGTTTTGGAGCACTAGCGTCAATTTTCACAAGTTTCAGACATTCGATTTCCGTTTCGACTTCTCCCAGCCCGTGTTCTGGGTGGTGCTGATCGGGGGCATCGCCAACTCGCTCATCACCTACACCAGCGACCAGTCGATCATCCAACGATACATGACCACAAAAAATGAAAAAGCCACCGCAAACAGCATCTGGCTCAATGGCATACTGAGTGTGCCCGTCACGTTGCTCTTCTTCCTCATCGGCACCGGCCTCTTTGCCTTTTACAAGGCCAGCCCGGAAAAGATGATCATTAACAACTCCAACATCGACTCGGTATTTACGCAGTTCATCGTCTCCGAGATGCCGGTCGGATTGGCCGGATTGCTCGTCGCCGCCGTCTTTGCCGCAGCCATGTCCACCCTCTCCTCCAATATCAACTCCTCGGCCGCGGTCATCACCGCTGATTTCTTTCAAACCCTCTCGAAGAAAATCACGCTGAAAGGAAAAATGCTGGTCGCCCGCTGGTCGGGTATCATCTGCGGATTACTTGGACTGGGCATGGCGCTCGTACTGGCCACCTGGAACATCGCTTCGCTGTGGGATCAGTTCAACACCTTCCTGGGATTGCTCACCAGCGGCCTCGGTGCCCTCTTCATCCTGGGCATATTCTTCCCGAAGGTCGGTTCCCGATCGGCGCTGCTCGGTATCCTGGGCGGACTGGTCATTCTGATGCTGCTCAAGGAGTACAGCAACCTCTCCTTCCTGCTATATGGTTTCATGGGCATGGCATCGAGCATTCTCATCGCATTGCCGTTCAGCATCCTCTTTCCCAACAAGAAAGAAATCAGCGGCTTTACCTGGAAAACAGTCAGACCCAACGACGAACCCCGTCACGCAGACTAATTTTTTCATTTTTGGGTATCCCATGCAACAAGAAAAAGCATATTCTCATTTGTCCTACAATTATGACATTTATTACATATATTTCCAATAACCATCCATTATGAGCACAAAAAGATTCATCTTTATCATGGCTTGCCTCGCGTCGTTACTTGGCGTAGAAGCATGCAGCGACAGTGAACAGGTTGTTTACACCACCTCCAAGGAACGTGTCCTGGTGGTTTACGACAACCAGAAGAAAGAAGCAATGCCCCATCATCCCATTACACTGTGGGAGACCGGTCTGGCTGACAAGGCTACTTCACCTAGAAATATTGCAACCGATGCAACGGGAAAAATTCATCTTCCCCTCCGCACGGGAAAGTACAAAGTGGAAACCGCCTACATCAAGGGAGCGAAAATCGACAATTTCATTCAGTTTGAAGTGAACGACACCGACACGGGCGAAATTGTGATTCCCCTGGAAGATATGCGGCCTTACTACGACAGCCGCTTGACCGTCGTGGGGCGCTCAAGTCAGCTTCCCCGCGCCAACGAGCCGGTGCTGCTGATCACCCTCGATGCCAGCAGCGAGGAGACAGAGAGCCGGGAACTTGTCACCGACCAGGAGGGAGCAATCCATTTTCGTGTCGTCGCCGGCCTCTATCGGGCCAAATTTGCCTATACCCCGGGAGCAGAATATGACAACACATTCGATTTCGAGGTGAAGGCCGACGAACCAAACGAGTTTGTGATGGAGGTGAAAACCAATCTGCTGGACGACCGGCAACCCATTGGTCACATCTACTTCCAGGACAACTTCAGCTGGATAGACAGCTCCTTTCCCAACATCGAAGATTATATGGCCGCACCCAATACAAAAGAGACGCTTATCGGCAACGTCACCGATCCTGCACTGAATGCAAAGATCGAAGCATCAGGCTGGGAATTCTATCAATACGTTTATTTGCGACCAGGATATCTGAAGTATGGCACCGCATCCACCACGCGCGACTCGCAAGGCAGGATCACCTCTCCTCCCATGCCGGTCACCGAAGGGAAGTACAGCAACGTGAAAATCAGCTTCGATGCTGCCCGCTACATCACCCAAAGCGGGGCCAAGGACACCTCCAACCGGATCATCCTGCGCCTTTATGGCTCCGGCTCATTCCAGCGCAATGAGGAGGTGAAAACAATCGATCTGTTTGCCACCAACACCACGTACAATCAATGGATCCCACTCGAGGCCATTGCATACGACATCAGCTCCGACACCCGCATTGCCATTGAGTCGACACCCGAGATAGAAAAAAGCCGCTTCTTCCTCGATAATGTAAAGGTGGAAAAAGAATCACGCTCAGAAAAAGAATGATGTCTCATCGCCTTCAGATAGATATAGCCCTTGTAGCCGCCTTGCTCATGTTGCTGCTTCTGCCGGCAGGCTGCAGCACGTCCGATCCCGCCGGGGAGGTCATCCTTCCCGGCGAAGAAGAGGAGAATGAGGTTCTCGTCACCCATTATGAAATTGCAAACAGCCTGACGGCCTATCCGTCGCAAAAGGTGACCCTCTTCGGTCGCGGCTTCCAGGATGGCGATATCCTCCACTTCGTTGACAGCGCACATCGCTTTGCGGTGTCGATGACAGCGTCAGCGGCCTACCACGCCAGCTTTATTCTGCCCGCGGAAGTGCGTGAAGGCACTTACACCCTCACCCTCAACCGGGGCAGCAAGTCACAGTTGCTGGGCGAAATGAAGCTGATTCTGACACTGAATCCGAACGCTGTGGGAGACAAAGAGGGGGCTACCATCAAGGGAATTGTCTATTCGGGTGTAACACCGCTTCCCGGCGTGCGGGTATCCGATGGGGTAATCACGACCACCACCGATGCCAACGGCCACTACTGGCTCAATTCACGGAAGGAGAAGGGATATGTTTTTCTCTCCCTGCCCTCCGGCTATGAGGCCGAGTCCGCCCCCACCCGCTCGCTACCAGGCTTCTGGCATACCACGGAGAACGACGCCGGCAAGTTGGAGCAGCACAACTTTCATCTGGTGAAGAGAGATAACAAGCGGCACACCCTGATCGTGGGCTCCGACATCCATGTCTCCGCCGGCAAGTTGAACAAGGATATCGAACGATTCAAAACAGGCTTTCTCGCTGAAGCGGGAACGTTCGTCAACAGTCGTTCCACAGACCAGCCGGTCTACACCTTCATCCTGGGAGACATGTCGCACGATCTCTACTGGTATTCCAACCAGTTCGATATCTTCTCCTACAAGAGCCTCCTCGAAAACTATCCCTCGCCCCTGTTTCACATCATGGGAAATCACGACAACGATCCCTATATTGCGAACGACCAGCAGGCCGAACATGCCTACAGGAGGGCATTCGGCCCCACCTACTACTCCCACAACATGGGAGAAGTGCATTACATCATGCTCGACAACAGCGTGTATGTCAACAAGGGAGGTTCACAAGGTGTGGTAGGCGACCGGAGCATTCAACAGTATATCGACCCGGTACAGCTGCAATGGCTGAAAGAAGATCTGGCAGCCATCGCCGACAAAAATGCACCGCTGATCATCGGCATGCACTGTCCCGCCTACAGCAACAACAGAGACACCACCTTCACCAACCAGCCCGCATTTGAACCGGCCTCAAAGACCAGTGAGCTGACCGGATTACTCCACGAATTCACCCAAGTGCATCTACTCAGCGGACACATCCACCACAATGCCAACATGGTGATCAGTGATCAGCTGTTTGAGCACAATGTGGCCTCCATCTGCGAGACCTGGTGGTGGGGAGGAAGGCTCACGGAGACACCCATCTGCAAGGATGGCACGCCCGCAGGTTATGCCCTATACGAGATCAACGGCAAGGAGATCAGCTGGAAATATAAAAGCATCGGAAAGGAAGCCGATAAACAGTTCAGATCATACGACATGAACACGGTGAAAGCCCTGTTTGAAAACCCCGAAATAATCGCACTGCTCGCACGTTACAGCAACCGGGGTGATGGAAGAGATTACAAGAATGTGGCCGATGATGCCGTGCTGATCAATGTGTGGAACTACGATCCACAATGGGACATCACCGTCACCGAAGCTGGCAGCATGAAAAAACTACCCGTGAAAAGAGTCCTTCTGCGCGATCCGCTCCACACCTATTGTTATGAGATCCAGCGTTGGAACCGTGTGGACAAGACCATCAGCAACTCACACGCTTCCACACCCAGTGCGCACATGTTCATCGTGGAGACAGACAGTCCCAACAGCACACTCGAGATCACGGTGACCGACCGGTTTGGCGCGGTGTACAAAGAAACCATGCGAAGACCTGGGAAGTTTGACCCATCTCTATTCTAAATCCCGATACAAACAAAAATTCAAAACCATCTTAAAAAAATAAGTCATGAACAAAACAGTCTTACAAGTTTTTGGAGCATTGGTAGCGATTGCTGCCCTCTTTTCATGCAGTCAGACCATCGACGACCTGCCGGAAAACAACATCGTGGGCAAGTGGGAATATTCCCATATCGCCTGGGACAGCGTGGGAGGCAACTACAAGGCCACCCGCGAGGCGATCTCGAAAGACCTGAACACCAAATGGTCGCAGGTCGAATCAGGCGCTTTCACCTACGAGTTCACCTCCGACAACCTGTTTCTCTACAACAACGAGGTGCGGGGCACCTACACTTTCACCGGCAGCGGCCTACTGATCGAGAGCATCGATCCGGACGACGGCTCCTACCACGATGAAGGCTCCCTGCAGTTTCGCATGATCGGGAACCAGCTCTACGTGATCCACAACTACGCATCGCTCTACCGCAACAAAGAGACCGGCCTGGGCGATCCGGAGATCCTGCGGAGCATCGGCGTCACCGCCAACCTCGACAAGGATCAACACATCTACGGAGCCTGGGTAGGACTCCTCTTCAACCCCATCAAATAAACAGCACCCCATGAAGAAAGAGATTCTGAAACAGCGCATCCTCCTGCTCCTGCTGCTGCTCCCTCTTGGTGCAGCAGCCGCCGCCATCAAGGTGGAGGTTCTGCGGCCGGTCATCCCGGTGCTTACGCTGAAGGAGATCAACCCGACCATCCGGATCGACATCCACAGCCCCAAAAGTGAGCCCCTCACCATCCATCAGCTTGCGCTCTCCCTCGAAGGAACCACCCAACAGGAAGATATCATCTCGATCGGAGTCTATGGCGCTGGCAAGGATGGGTTGATCGATACCAGTTGCGTAGTCTGTCCCATGACAAACCGCACACTCACCCTTCCCATGGCCTATCAGGTAGAAAATCAAGGTGAGGCCGTGTCACTTTGGGTGGCCGTAAAGCTCAAAGACAAGGTGAACCTGAGTCATCGCATCCAGGTCAACTGTCGCTCCATCCGCACCAGTGCCGGCACGTACCAGTTTAAAGAGTCGAGTTCCGGCTCACCCCAACGTATTGGGGTGGCACTGCGTCAGGCGAGCCAGGACGGCGTGTCGACCTCCCGCATTCCGGGGTTGACCACTTCCAAAGAAGGCACCCTCTTGGCTGTTTTCGATGCCAGATGGGATTCAGCACGCGACCTGCAGGGTAACATGGATATCGCCCTGCAAAGAAGCTTCAACAAAGGAAAAACATGGCAGCCCATGCAGGTCATCCTCGACATGAAACAATGGGGAGGCCTTCCAGAAAAGTTCAACGGAGTAAGCGATGCCGCTATTCTGGTGGATGAAAAAATCGGCACCCTCTTCGTGGCCGGCCTGTGGATGCACGGCGTACTGGATAAGGAAAGTGGCGAGTGGATCGAAGGCCTCGATGAGGAGAGCGATGCATGGGCCCATCAATGGCAAGGGAAAGGCTCCCAGCCAGGTTTCGGGGTGAAGCAGACCTCACAGTTCCTTGTCACGCAGAGCAGCGACAATGGCGAGAGCTGGTCGGAGCCGGTCAACATCACCTCCGCCAAGAAGGAGGAGTGGTGGCTCTATGCGCCAGCCCCGGGTCGCGGCATCACCCTGCGTAACGGCACGCTGGTCTTTCCCTCCCAGGGACGCGACAAACAAGGCGTTCCCTTTTCCAACATCACCTGGAGCAGCGACGGTGGCAAAACCTGGAAAGCAAGCAACCCCGCCTTTTACGATGTAACCGAGTGCGCAGTGGTGGAACTTTCCGACGGCAGCCTGATGCTCAACATGCGGGACAACCGCAACCGCAACAACAAAGTCGAAAACGGACGCCGCATCTGCATCACAAAAGATATGGGCGAGACCTGGAGCGAACACCCCACCTCACGCAAAGCATTGATCGAACCCACCTGCATGGGCTCCCTGCACCGTCACCATTACACCTGCAAAGGCCAGCAAAAAAGCATCCTGCTCTTCAGCAACCCGAGCTCCCGCGTGCGGCGCGACAAGATCACCCTGCGGGCCAGCTACGACGACGGCATGACCTGGAAGAAGCACGATGCCATCCTGCTCGACCAATACCGGGGCTGGGGCTACTCCTGCATCACCTCGGTCGATGAGGAGACCATCGGCATCCTCTATGAATCGAGCCAGGCGCAAATGGTGTATCAGGAGATCAAACTGGCGGAACTCCTCGCCCGAAAATTGTAAAAACAACCCAATCGTCCAGTAGCAAACCTTTTCTTTGGTTACCCTGAAGGGATGACTTGACGAAAAGAACAGACATACACAAAATAAATAACAGAAAATAAGCAATGAAGAATTATCAACGCCTTGAAGGACTGGTAGCGGCAGTCTTCACACCAATGAACCAAAACGGAGAAATCAACCTGGAAGCAATTGACAAGTACGCACAATACCTGATCCAATCGGGCATCACGGGCGTGTTTGTCAACGGCACCACCGGTGAGGGCGCCTCGCTGACAACCGACGAGCGGAAGCAGATCCTCGAGCGATGGATCGCCGCAATCGACGGAAAGCTCAAAGTGATCAACCACGTGGGCAGCTTCTCCCTGCCCCAATCGGCAGAGCTGGCCGCCCACAGTCAGGCCTGCGGCGCCGACGCCATCGCCTCCATCGCCCCCTCTTTTTTCAAGCCAGCCACGGTGGAAGACCTCGTTCAGTTTTTCAAGCCCATTGCAGCCGCAGCGCCGGAGCTTCCCTTCTACTTCTACGACATGCCCTCCATGACCGGTGTACAGTTGTCGTTAGAGCAGTTTCTGCTAAGAGGCAGGGAGGAAATCCCCACGCTGGTGGGAGTGAAGTTCACCCACAACGACCTGATGGAAATGGGCGCCTGCCTCGCCCTCGATAACGGTGCCTTTGAGATCCTGCACGGATACGACGAAGTACTCATTGCCGGAGTCTCTTTGGGAGCCGTATCGGCGGTGGGGAGCACCTACAACTACTTTGCCCCTACCTACCTGAAAGTGCTCGAAGCGATGCGCCAAGGCGATCTCGCCACAGCAAGAAGCAACCAACTCCGGTCCATTGAACTGGTAAAAGTCATCATCCGGTATGGAGGTGGCGTTAGAGGAGGCAAAGCCATCATGAACCTGATGGGGTATGACTGTGGCCCTTGCCGCCTTCCCATCTCCGCTTTTTCCGACAAGGAATATGAGATATTACGGTCAGACCTGGAAGCGATTGGCTTCTTTCACTGAATTTTAAAACCAATAATCATATGAAAATATTTTTCCACACAGCAGGAATGAGACCTGTTATTTTTCTGGGACTGCTCATTCTGCTTAGCAACACAACCCTCATCCTGGCACAGGAAAGAATGGTTACCGGGCAAGTATTCGATGCGTCCAACGAGACAATGCCCGGCGCAGTCATACAAGTGAAAGGCACCACCATCGGTACCGTCACCGATGTGGAAGGCCGCTTCGGCATCAACGCCAAAGAAAACAGCACCCTCGTCATCTCCATGATCGGCTATAAGACGGTGGAGCTCAATATCCGCAACAACACGTCGGTTACCGTCCGCCTGGAAGAGACCACCATTGGCCTGGAAGAAGTGGTGGTCATCGGGTACGGTACAGCCAGCAAAAGAGAGCTCACCACGTCCATTTCCACCGTGCAGGGAGAAGTGCTGCAGAATGTGGCCATCTCCTCTGTGGGTGAAGGCTTGAAAGGAAAGATGCCCGGTGTGCGCGTCACGTCAGTCAACAACTCACCCGGAAGCGAAACCGAGTTTCGTATCCGTGGAGGATCGTCCATTCATCTGACCAACGATCCGCTGATTATCGTCGATGGAATCGAACAGACCATGGAGGGACTGAATCCTGCCGACATTGAAACCTTCTCCATCCTCAAAGATGCCGCATCCACAGCCATTTATGGCGCACGTGGATCGAACGGCGTCATTCTCATCACCACGAAGGAAGGAAAAAAGGGAAAGCCCAGCATTGTTTTTGAAGCCGGATTGGCTCATCAGCAAGCTGCGCGCCAGCTGGAGTTCCTCAATGCGGAAGAATACCTCGGCATCATGCGCCCGGCCATGCAGAGAAGTCCCTTTAGCAACCGCCTCAATGGCGCAAGCGCAGCCGGCACAGGCAACACAGCCTCCTCCATCTACACCACGCAGTTCCTCGCCGAGGGAGCTTCCGTGCCGGAAGGATACCGGTCGATGCCCGATCCCCTGAATCCAGAAAAGACACTGATCTTTCAGGACAATTCCTTTCGCGATCAACTTTTCAAGGAGACCTGGTGGCAGAACTATTATCTCGGCATCAACGGAGGTTCCGAAAGTAGCACCTATGCGGTCAGCCTGGGTTATCTTGATGACGACGGCATCGCCATCGGCACTGGTTTCCAGCGTTACAACTTCAAAGCAAACACCTCCATCAACAGCATCAAGAATCTCACTTTGAAGTTTGGTGTCAACTACTCCGAGCTGGTGAAGGAGGAATACGACAACCAGCGCGATGTGATTGCACGCGGACTTGCGGCGCCGCCCACCCAAAAGATCTACATGGAAGACGGACTGCCTGCACCGGGCTACAGCGCCACCACTCCCAACCCGGTGTTTTACGACTACTACAACGATCAGCAGAAGAAAACCAAATACCTCACCCTCAACGGGAGCGCCCGCTACGACATCACAAAGAGCCTCAGCTTGAATGTGCAGGGATCCATTTACCGGAGAGAGTATGATGCCGATTCGTTCGAGAAGGCAAATAAGTACAACCCCGAACGTACGGTCAGCGCCATCGCCAACACGCTCGAGAGAAACAAGGTAGAGTTCTACATGGCCTGGAAGCGTTCCTTCAACAAGAAGCACTCTCTCAACCTGATGGGCGGATACTCCTATCAGGATGAACTGTCGGACCGTCTCACTGTGAGTGGCTACGGCGGCAGCACCGACAAGATCATCACCCTCAACGGCGCCACCACCTTCGATCCACTCAGTACCACCGGTATCAGAGAAAGCTTCCGCTTGGCCGGATTCTACGGACGCGCCATGTACGACTACAAAAAAAGGTACCTCCTTTCCCTTACGTTCCGTGCCGATGGCTCCTCCCTTTTCGACACCAACAACCAGTGGGGTTACTTCCCCGGCATGTCGGCAGGATGGGTTATTTCGGATGAACCTTTCATGAAGGGACTCGACAAACAGGTCTCCCAACTGAAGCTTCGCCTCAGCTACGGACAGACAGGCAACAACTCAATCTCCAATAAAGATGCCCTGGGAAGCTACTCCCCCTCGGTCATTTACGATGGGAACGGAGGACTCGTACCTGATCGCATGTCGAACATCAATTTGCGATGGGAGCACACCAACCAGCTTGACGTGGGTGTGGATCTCGGACTCTTCAAAAACCGGATTACCGTGGTAGCCGACCTGTTCGACCGGCGGAGCAAGGACCTGCTCTTTCAGAAGGAACTCCCCAACACCAGCGGCTACAACTGGGTGATGTCGAACGTGGGCGAAGTAAAGTTTTATGGATTCGACGTGGATGTCACCACCCGCAATATTGTCCGTCCCAATTTTACCTGGACCAGCAAGTTTGTCTGGAGCTTTGTGAAGAACGAAGTCCTCAAGCTGGAGGATAACAACCGCGATCGCAATCGCATCGGAGGAATCAACGGTCAACTATACGATGGCACCCCATTTTCTTTTGGCGGACTGGCCGAAGGCGAATCCCTATATTCCTTCTACGGATACAAACATGCCGGAATCCTTCAAACCACGGAGGCAGCCGACAATGCCTACTACGATGACCTCTCAACCGGCTATCGCGACGGTCGCTCATTAAAAGGGCGGAAGAACCCGGGCGATTATGAGTGGTACGACCGCAATGGCGATGGCAAGATCACCGATGTGGACCAGTTCCAGTTGGGAGTTACGGAGCCCGTCAGCACCGGCAGTTTGAACAACATGTTCACCTACAAGGATTGGGGTCTGAACATCGGCATCGACTGGGCCTTGGGTCACTCCATTTACGACGAAGCCTATTCGAGGTACTTCCTTGCCACCTTTGCCTATACCCACTCTTTGGTGAAAGATGTGCTCAATACGTGGACTCCCGAAAATCCCAATGCCAAATATGCCCGCTTTGTCGCCAACGACTCGGGTGACGGCAGCAACAACTTTGCCCGCATGTCGGATGTGTTCACCTACAAGGGCGATTACCTGTCACTGAGAGAAATCAGTCTGATATACAACCTGAAAGGTGAATTCCTGCGTAAAGCCAACATCTCCCACATCACATTCAATCTCACGGCAAACAATCTCTGTTACCTCACGCAGGTACCCGGATCCATCTCCCCCGAGACCGGATCGGCATCCACCTACTCCGGCAGTTACTACAACTATCCACCGGTAAGAAAGATATCAGCCGGCATCAAGGTTACATTCTAAAAAAAATGAACATGAAAAAAATAATCTATCTCTTCACCATTTCGTTTATCCTGATGAATGGTTCTTCCTGCCTCAATCTGAATGTGCCGCAAGACAGCATCATCAACCGCACCTCCATGTGGAAGTCCGAAGACGACTGTGTGGCCGCAGTGTACGGCATGTACGGGCAATTACGCATCGCCTTGAACCGCAATTATGCCTACTGGGGCGACTACCGCGCCGGCGCATTCAACAGTTCCCTCGCGCTGGGCGCCGATATCTCCTATATGGTCACCAACACCATCACTTCCTCAAACGATGGCGCCAACTGGGCCAGCCTCTATAAAACAATCAACATGGCCAATCTCATCCTGCAATATGCGCCCGATGTAACATTCAGAAGCGATGATACCAAAGACTGGACACTGGCAAATGCCCATTTTGTCCGCTCCTTTGCCTATTATTATATTGCCCGTGTGTGGGGCGATGCCCCCCTGGTCGTGCAGGGATTCGACTCGGCCGAAGACCCCGGCATCTACCCCGAGATGAGCAGTGCGCAAGATATCTACACCCAGGTAGAAGATGATCTGACCAGGGCACTCGAACGGATGCCACAAAACATGCCTGGAGGTAAATCTACCCGAACCACCGCCACGCTCACCACCCTGAACATGTTCAAGGCCGACTTCTTCATGTGGATGGCCCGAACACAGGAGATGGGCGACTATGCGCTCAACAAGGCGCAGGAGGGACTCGATGTGGTCTTGTCCGACGGGTCGCTGAAGTTGCTTGCACAGTATGGAGAGATTTTCGATGCCTCCAAGAAGGAAGCTAACAGCGAAAGCATCTTTGTGATTCGCTTCAGCAAGGATGAGTATGAGGGAGGCTTTGCCTCAAACTACCTCTTCACCGACGGCACAGTGAATGCAGCCGACAAGGAGCTGATTGCCGACGGCACCCTGGCCATTGGCACAGGCGGAGGTGTGGTACAACGCGTAACCTACAGCACCGATTTCGAATACTTTCTCTACGAAGAACCCACCGACCAGCGTGCACAGGTCAATTACAGGGTGGTGACCACGCCCGCCAAGACCTATCGCTATATCAACAAATATACCGGTGAATGGATTTCCGGAGCGCGCTACTTCACCTCCGACATCATCATCTACCGCCTGGCCGACGCCATCCTCTACCAGGCAGAGCTCTATAACCTACGCGGTGAAACCGACAGAGCCATTGGCGAGCTCAACAAAATTGCCCAGCGCGCCTACGGTGTCGCCAACTTCTACGCACAGGGGTACACCCCCGAAGCAGTGGAGAACCTTATTCTCGAAGAGCGGATGAAGGAGTTTGCCAGTGAAGGCAAGATGTGGTGGGATCTCATTCGTTTCGGTCAGGTATTTACCCGGGTAGAGTCGCTCAAGGAGCGGGAGAACGAAGAGGGAGTGCTCTTCTGGCCCATCCACGACGAAGCCAGGAACAAAAACCCTCATATTCGTTAAATGATTTGTTTCGCAAAAGAGCCCGGCCTATGACCGGGCTCTTTTGCGAATTAGCGACAGATGAAGGGGATATTGCTGAAAAGCGGACCATTTTGTGCTTTTTTTAAGCCCGTTTAAACCATTCCTATACAATAATTGTTTAATTTAGCGTTTTTAATTGAATACGCTCAAATCTAGACTTTATGCAAAAAGGAATTCAA
>JAQVWR010000117.1 GCA_028709605.1 Proteiniphilum sp. | reverse complement strand
TCATATAAAATAACAACACAAGTTATCAGAGGACATCGGCCAGCCGACTGTCACAAATTATTAAGGAAAAAATTCTTCAATTGAAAGTTATATACTATCTTTGTGCCCGTATTCAGGTTGATTACGGGAGGACAGTCCGGATCATCATGTTCCGGATTGTTTTGTTTTAGGTTAGTACAAGCATGAATGATTTTTTCCGACAGAATGCTGCCGATGTGTCCAGGCGAGGGGATCTTGATACGAATCCGTTGCCTGGTTTTTGTTGTCAGCGATTAGTGATCAGCCATCTGTATAAAATGTAAACAGATCCATCCAATATTAATATTAATCATACTATTATGAACAATCGACACGAAGCGTGGGAAGGTTTCCAGGGAGAGCTCTGGCGAAACGAGATCAATGTGAGGGACTTTATCATGCACAATTATACGCCCTATGAGGGGGATGAGTCGTTCCTGACGGCATCGACCGAACGGACCCGTAAGGTGTGGAACAGGCTCACGGAGCTGTTCCGCAAGGAGAAGGAGAAAGGGGTGTATGATGCCGAGACCAAATATCCGCAGGAGATTGATACCTACGGGCCGGGTTACATCGACCGGGAAAACGAGGTGATTGTCGGCCTGCAGACGGATGTGCCACTTAAAAGGGGCATCTTTCCCAAAGGAGGAATACGTATGGTGGAGAACGCGCTGAATGCTTACGGATACCAGCTCGACCCGATGACGAAAGAGATCTTTACTCGCTACCGCAAGACGCATAATGAAGGGGTCTTCTCGGCATACGACGAAGAGATGCTGGCGGCACGACACTCCGGAATCATCACCGGACTGCCCGACGCCTACGGCCGCGGGCGTATCATCGGCGACTATCGCCGCGTGCCGCTTTATGGCACGGCTGCTTTGATCGAGGAGAGGAAAGCGTTTCGGCAACGGCTCGACATCCAGGAGTTTACCGACAGTATCGTCCGTAACCGTGAGGAGGTGAGCGAACAGATTAAGGCACTCAAGGCTTTTGAAAAGATGTGTATGGCTTACGGCTTTGATGTGACGGAGCCGGCACGCAACAGCCGCGAGGCGGTGCAGTTCCTCTACTTCGCCTACCTGGCGGCGGTGAAGGATCAGGATGGCGCTGCCATGTCGATCGGTCGCACATCGACTTTCCTCGATATCTATATGGAAAAGGACCTGCGAGCGGGACTAATCACGGAGAAGGAGGCACAGGAGCTGGTGGACCAGCTGATCATCAAACTGCGGATCGTACGATTTCTCCGTACACCGGAATATAACGAGCTCTTCTCCGGCGACCCGGTGTGGGTGACTGAATCGCTGGGAGGACAGACGCTGGACGGCCGCACATTGGTGACCCGCAACTCGTTCCGGTACCTGCAGACGCTATATAACCTGGGCCCGGCACCGGAGCCGAACCTGACGGTGCTCTGGTCGCAGCAGAGCCCCGAGGCATGGAAGCGCTTCTGCACCAAAGTGTCGATCGATACGTCGGCGATACAGTATGAGAACGACGATCTGATGCGCCCTGACTACGGCGACGACTATGGCATTGCCTGCTGCGTATCTCCGATGAAGATTGGTAAGCAGATGCAGCTCTTCGGCGCACGGGCTAACCTGGCAAAGTGCCTGCTCTATGCCATCAACGGCGGCCGCGACGAGAAGTCAGGCGTCCGGGTGGCACCCCTCTACGAACCGATCACCTCCGAGTACCTCGATTATGATGAGGTGATGGCGAAGTTTGAACAGTCGATGCGCTGGCTGGCGAAGGTGTACGTGAACGCGCTGAAGATCATTCATTACATGCACGACAAGTATGCTTACGAGGCGTTCGAGATGGCACTGCACGACGGCGATGTGCAACGAATCCGGGCGACGGGTATCGCAGGCCTTTCCATCGTGGCCGACTCGCTGGCGGCTATACGCGACACGAGGGTGAAGGTGATCCGCGACGAGCGGGGCATCGCGGTGGACTTTGAACGGGAGGGAGACTATGTGCCGTTCGGCAACAATGACGACCGTACGGACCGGATCGCCGTGGAGATCACTAAAAAATTCATGGGGTATCTCCGTCAGCATGAAACCTACCGCAACGCTATTCCTACACAGTCGATCCTGACCATCACCTCAAACGTGGTGTATGGTAAGAAAACCGGCGCCACACCGGACGGACGCCCTGCGGGCACGCCTTTTGCACCGGGGGCCAACCCGATGAACGGACGCGACCGGAAAGGGGCTGTGGCGGCCCTGGCATCGGTGGCGAAGCTGCCATTCCAACATGCACATGACGGTATCTCTTATACCTTTGCCATCTCTCCGGGATCGCTGGGCAAGGAGAGCGAAGAACGCATCAGCAACTTGGTGAGTTTGCTCGACGGTTATTTTACCGCGGACGGGGGACAGCACCTGAACGTGAACGTGTTCGACAGGGAGCTGCTGCTGGATGCGATGGAGCACCCGGAGAATTATCCGCAGCTGACGATCCGTGTCTCGGGCTACGCGGTGAACTTCGTGAAGCTGACGCACGAACAGCAGCTGGATGTGATCTCTCGGACGATTAATAAAAAGCTATAAGCTTTCAGCGGTCAGCTTTTTTATTCAATCTTATTCTATGGTAGGGGAGATACATTCTTTAGAGAGCTTCGGCACGGTGGATGGACCGGGGATACGCTTCGTGGTGTTCCTGCAGGGCTGTCCGCTGCGCTGCCTCTACTGCCACAACCCTGACACCTGGGAGAAGGGGGACGGCAGCTCCCGCATGACACCGGAGGAACTGCTGGGCGAGGTGCTCCGCTACAAAAACTTTATTGCAAAGGGGGGCGTCACGCTGACAGGCGGCGAGCCGCTGTTGCAGGCGGTGTTCGTGCGTGAGTTCTTCCTGCTCTGCCGGGAGCAGGGCATCCATACGGCATTGGATACCTCGGGGACACTCTGGTCGCAGCCGGTGCGTGATGCACTGGATGTGACGGACCTGGTGCTGCTGGATATCAAGTCGATCGACCCGCTACAGCATAGGGAACTGACCGGTGCGAAGATCACCCACACGTTGCGCTGCCTCGACTATCTCGAGGAGAGGCAGATCCCTGCCTGGATCCGTCACGTGGTGGTGCCGGGATGGACGGACGACGACCGGCTGTTGCGGCGACTGGCTGACTTCCTGCGGCCCTACCGTTGCATCGAGAAGATAGAGCTGCTGCCTTACCACCGGATGGGCGCCCGTAAGTATGAGCAGATGGGACTTGTTTACCGGCTGGAGGGGACACCGGAACTGTCGGCCGAACGGCTGGAGAATGCGAGGAAGATGTTTGGATTGTAGCGGTCAGCTTTCAGCGGTCAGCTTTCAGCAATCAGCGGTACCGATCCATTTATTTTGTCGTATCCTGTTGCACCATTGTCGAAATGATTTATCTTTGTTGGGTAAAATTTCGACAATTCTACCACTATCTGTGTGATTGATTTGTTTATCGTGAAAAAGTGTTTGTTGTGCTTGTGTTTGCTACTTGGTTCACTGGGGCTGACTGCCCAAGACGGACGGGCTTTGTCACTGCTCCGAATTGCTGGAGCACGGGACGGTACATGTGCGCAAAAAATATCCGCATTGCCAGGGGAATGGGCCGATTGAGCATTAAGCAATTATGTGTTTTTGTGGGTACGCTTGCTGTAAAATTTCCCGGATAAGCAAACAAAGCGGGTGCAAAATCGTTAATAAATGGAATTTTCCCTACATTTGTAGGCTTTAACGAAAACAACGATTTTTATGAGGAAATACTACACACTATGCCAGATGGCAATATTGTTTATGGCGATGCTGCTTGCCGGCTGCGGATCATCGGAGAAGATCGCTTACCTACAGGGAACCGAGACGATGAC
>JAQVWR010000116.1 GCA_028709605.1 Proteiniphilum sp. | reverse complement strand
TCGGATATGCTGTCAAATACCAAAAGAAGGAAGAGGTGGTTTTTACTTTTATCGGCGACGGTGGCACCTCCGAGGGCGACTTCAGTGAAGCACTCAACTTCGCCGGCGTATGGCAGGTGCCGGTGATCTTTACCGTCCAGAACAACCAGTATGCCATCTCCGTGCCGGTACAGAAGCAGACCCGCTCGGTCAACCTGGCGGTCAAGTCGGTCGCCTTCGGCATCCCCGGCATCAAGGTGGATGGCAACGATTTTTTTGCGATGTATCTTGCTTACCAGATCGCCGTCGATTATGCACGGTCGGGCAGGGGAGCGGTGCTGATCGAAGCGCTCACCTACCGCCTCGGGGCGCATACCACCTCCGACGATCCCTCTAAATACCGGAACGAAGCGGAAGAGCAGCTGTGGGGCAAGAGTGACCCGCTGCTTCGTCTGAAGCGTTATATGCAAAGCGCAGGAATCCGGGCCATCGATGAGGAGCAGCTCCGAGAGCAGTACCGGGAGGAGATCGACCGTCAGTTCGCCGACGCTGAGCAGGAAAAATCCTATCCTCTGAGTGATCTGTTTGACCATATGTACACCGATATGCCGGATGAGCTGAGGAGACAGAAGAGTGAGTATGAACAATTTTTAAGCTGGAAGGAGAAGAGAAGATGAGCGTGATGACCATGGTGAAGGCGATTAATAATGCGCTCGATATCAAACTGAATGAAGATCAGAATATGGTCATTTACGGAGAAGATGTCGGGATGGGAGGCGTTTTCCGCGTGACCGAAGGGTTGCAGCGCAAATACGGTGCCGACCGGGTATTTGACTCTCCGCTGGCGGAATCGGGCATCGTAGGCACCGCTCTGGGGATGGCAGTCTCGGGTCTCAGGCCGATCGTGGAGCTGCAGTTCGAAGGTTTTACCTTCCCGGCTTTTAACCAGATCCTATCCAACGTTGCCCGCATACAAAACCGCTCCCGCGGCAAGTATGGAGCACCGGTGGTGATCCGCTTTCCCTATGGAGGCGGGGTCAATGCGCTGGAACATCATTCCGACAGCCCTGAGGCACTCTTTGCCCATATCCCCGGACTCAAAGTGGTAATCCCTTCCACTCCCCATGATGCAAAAGGATTGATGATCGCTGCCATCGAGAGCAATGACCCAATTATTTTTATGGAGCCGAAACGGATCTACCGCGCGATGAAACAGGAGGTTCCGGAAGGGAAATACACTCTTCCGCTGGGTAAGGCCAGGGTTGTGCAGGAGGGAACGGATATAACGGTGGTGGCTTTTGGCGCCATGATCCGTGAATGTCAGACAGCGATCGCGCTGGCACAGCAAGCAGGTATTTCAGTAGAGTTGATCGATTTGCGTTCTATTTATCCGATTGACCGGGAGGCCATCCGCACCTCCGTACGCAAGACGGGACGGATGATCGTGGTGGCTGAGGCGCACGAATCGTTCAGCGTGGGTTCGGAACTGATCGCCATCGCCAATGAGGAGGCATTTCTCTATCTGGAAGCTCCTCCACGAAGGATAGGCGGCTTCGACACGATTGTTCCCCTGGCACAGGGTGAACCATACTACCTCATCTCTCCCGAACGGATATTTTATGAGATCGGGAAAACCATTCATTTTTAAACGGTAACCCTATGAATTATACATTTCATTTTCCCGATCTGGGTGAAGGACTCGAAGAAGGAACCATTCTGGAGTGGTATGTGAAGGAAGGAGATCGCGTGAAGGGGGGTGACCCGCTGGTACAGATGGAAACCGACAAGGTGGTGGCCGATATCCCTTCGCCGAAAAGTGGCACGATTGTCGCACGTTACGGGAAGGTGGGTGATGTCATCCAGGTAGGAGCACCGCTGGTAGAGATCGATCCGGAAGGAGCCTCCTCTCCCGCAAAAGAAGGCGGTGAGCCGCAGCGCAAGGTGCTGGCAACACCGGTAGCCCGTGCACTGGCCAAAGAGATGGGTGTCGACATCCACGAAGTACAGGGCAGTGGCCCTTCCGGCAGGGTGAAGAAAGAGGATATCCTGCAGTTCAGCACTGGAAGGGAGCCGGAACCGGTGAGGACGACAGCCGAGAAAAGCAGTTCGGAGGATGTGACCTACCTGCCGCTGACCCAGATCCGCAAGACCATCGCCCGGAACATGCTGCATGCCAAGCACCATGCTGCCCATATGTCGGTGTTTGAGGAGGTGGAGATCTCATCACTCAAGGCTGTGATTGCGAAATACAAACCACTGTATGCAGAGCGAGGAGTGAAACTCACCTATCTTTCCTTTCTCGTGAAGGCAGTGGCACAGGCGCTGAAGCACTTTCCACAGCTCAACTCGCAGATCGATGAGGAGAATAACCGGATGATCGTGCGACACCGCCAGCATATTGCCATCGCGGTGGATGCACCGGAAGGACTGGTGGTGCCGGTGATTCGTGATGGCGATCAGCTGTCGGTGTTTCACATCGCGCAACAGATTGGCGAGCTGGTCTCCAAGGCCAGAGCCCGTACACTGACGCTGCAAGAGTTGAAAGAGGGTTCCTTTTCCATCACCAGCTTCGGCTCCATCGGTGGTATCTTTGCCACGCCGGTGATCAATTATCCGCAGGCAGGCATCCTAGGTATCGGACGCATCATGAAAAAACCCATCGTAAAAGGGGATGTGATCGTGATCGGTCACATCATGCCGCTCTCACTTACGGTGGATCACCGCATTGTGGATGGCGGAGAGGCCACCCGCTTTTTGACGAAGGTGATGGAGTATTTGGCTGACCCGGTCTCTCTGATCATGGAAGAGCCTATATCATCCAGGGAAATCTAAAGCAGTCCTCATCATAGAGCGAGTAATCCGCTTTACCGTTCACGGCAAAGGTTCTGATCAGTGTGGCTTCGTGTAAAAGATCGACGGCAAACTGCAGGGTTGCCCCTGTTTTGACGCGGTCTTCTACCAGCAGGATGGATTTGTCTTGTATGTCGAAATCGATGGGAGCCAACAACTGCGGTCGGTCATATTTTGGTTTTTGAGCGGTATCGCGCAGGTTGATCCGGAGCAGCTCCAGTTGGAGGTTGAGCCGCTGATTGAGGATGGCAGCAGGTATGACGCCTCCGTTGGCGATGGCTATGATCATATCGAACGTTTCGTGAAACTGTACTTCATGAAACCGCTGCATCACCTCTTCAAATGATTTTCCTTTTGTCATTTTTCTATACCTTTCTGAGTGCTTTTAATAGATAGTAACCGCCAATGAGTTGGATCAACATCCCCGGCAAACCGATGCGGAAATCCTGCAGGGCAGTGTGAAGGTTCTGGGTAATGGCCCATTCAAACCCGGTGCCGATCACCTGATAAGTCAGGATGGAGAGTAGCAGGGCCAAGATGGAAACCTTCTTGAAATGTTTTGCCGCCATGGCTGCGGCGATGGCGAGGATTACCGATTTCACCATGATGGCGGGCAGCACCGATGCAGGAGGCATACTGAAGAGAAGGTTGTTGGTCAGCGGAGAGAGTAGGGCAGTGAGTATTCCTACGTGGATGCCGTATTTGTAGGCAGCAATCAGCGTGAAGAAATATATTGGCAGGAAAATGCACCCGCCTTGCGGAATGATGTGAGCGAGCTGCGGAAACAACAGGTTGCCGGTGATGAACAGAGCGGCAAAGAAATAGGTTTTGCTGTTGCTCAGGCTGTAGGTGTAGCGTTGCGTTGCGTTGTCGCTGACATAATTTCATGTTTTATTTTGTATCTCACCACAATGTTGTGCCGACAAATATAGTGAAAATAATGGCAAAAAAAGCGCCAGACGGAATGAACCGAATGGCGCAGTCAGAGAATGAAGGATTCTCAAAAATTATTTTAATTCCCTGATACGGATGTTTCTGAATTTCACTTTCGATCCGTGGCCCAGGAA
>JAQVWR010000040.1 GCA_028709605.1 Proteiniphilum sp. | reverse complement strand
GAACGTGGTGGTGACTGCCCCCAGCTTGCGGTAGAAGGTTGCTTTCACATAGCTGTCTAAGTCGGTCTGCGTGGCGGCTTCCACCGCTTCCTTGAGCAGCATGAAGTTGAGGCAGCTGTAGAGGTACTGTCCTCTTGTCCGCAAGGGGGAGCGGATCACATCCCGCAGCAGGATTTCGTGCATCTTGTCACTGGCATACAGCCCTTTGGCCACGGGAAGATGAAACTGCTCCGACCGGCGGCGGGAGATCAGCTCCGGCAGGAAGGTGTAATCGGTGCGCGCCCAGGCGCCCGCATAGCGGACATGGTAAACAGGCGACCGGCGGCCGAACAATGACCCGCTGTAGCTCTCCGGGTCGATCGCACTGGTATAGTAGGGGATGAATGGGGTGATCCCCGACTCGTGAAAGAGCAGGGAACGGAGGGTGATGTCGGCTTTGTCGCTGTCTCTGGTCTCCGCAACAAACTTACTGATGGGGTCCTGCAGACGCATCTTTCCCTCATCATACAGTTTCATCACCGCCGGCAACGTCGCCGCGGCTTTGGTCACCGATGCCAGGTCATAGACGGTTTCATCCGTTACCTCCTCATCTTCTTCATAGTCATACCTGCCGAACGCCTTCTCATAGATCACCACTCCGTCTTTGGCCACCACGACCTGACAGCCTGGATAAGCCCTCTGACGGATCCCTTCCTGCGCGATCTGTTCTATCCGGTCGAGTCGTTCGGACGGAATGCCTGCCTCTTCGGGCAGGGAATAGCCCAGACGAACCTTTTCGGTCTCCAAGCCGGTGCCTTCCGGGTAGTTGCCGGCGGTGACCGGCAGTCTGCCCGACAGGGCTATTCCTCCGAAGAGAGCCTGCGCGGCACTGATCTGGGCTGCTTCGGAGGCATCATAAGCCATGATGAGGGCTGTGGCGTTGGTTGCCGTGGCGGGGAAGCTCTCCAGGCGGGCGGGTGACGTGAACAGCACCAGCACCGTGTTTTTTTCTTTGGTCAACTGCTGTAGCGCTTGCGTATCTCTGATCTTGTCCGAGTGAACGGAGAGGATGACCAGGTCATACGCTTTCAGCTCTTCGATGCTGGCGGCATCTTCAGCGGAAGCAACGGTGAATGGGGTGACGTTGCCATATTTGCGGAGATATCGCTGAAAGGGATTCTCTTCGCGGGCGCCGATGGCCACCGATGCGATCTGCAGCCGGTCCAGCGCTTTTAGCGGCAGCCGGTTCGAGTCATTTTTCAACAGGGTGATCGCCTTGTCGTAAATTTTTCGTTGCACCCATGTTGCCGACGGGCTGTTCACCCGGTTGTGTACCGTGGACAGGGGCACGGGTGTGACGGTATGCAACCCGAGGATATATTTGTAGGCAAGGATCTTCCGAACTTTCTCCTCCAGCAGCGATGCCGGCAGCGTGCCGTTCTCGGCGGCTGTCTTCACTGAGGTGAACGCTTTTTTCAGGTTCCCCGCACCCAGCAGGATGTCGTTGCCCGCAAGCAGTGCCTTCACGCAGGCCTCCGGCTGGTCGGATACCCCTTTCATCGCCATCGCGTCGGTGAAGGTGAGGCCCGTGAATCCCAGCTCTTCTTTCAACAGCCGGATGCCGATCTCCGGCGACAGGGATGCCGGTATCCCGTTTGTCTGCAATGTCGGCACATCGAGATGACCGAGCATCATGCCCGATAACCCGGCACGGATATACTCCCGGAAAGGAAGAAGCTCCACCGTGTCGAGCCGTGCCGCGTTATGAGCGATCACCGGCAGGGTGTGGTGGGAGTCCTCCGAAGTGTCGCCATGTCCGGGAAAGTGCTTGGCGACAGCCATCACGCCGTTCTCTTCCAGTCCTTTCGCATAGGCGATCCCCAGCCGGGCGACCCGTTGCGGATTCTCACCGTAGGAACGGTTGCCGATCACAGGGTTGTCGCGATTGGTGTGCACATCGACCGACGGGGCGAAGTTGACCTGGATGCCCATTTCTCTGCACTGGCGGGCTGTCTCCCGTCCGTAGAGCTGCACCGTCTCTTCATCCCGGATGGCGCCGATCACCTGGTTACGCGGGTAGCGGGGGGCATCGGTGAGCCGCATGCCCAGGCCCCATTCGCCGTCGAGGGCGATCAGCAGGGGAACGGCAGAGAGGCTCTGTGCCTGGTTGGTCGCATGCGCCTGCTTGTAGAGCGTCCCCTTCGAGAAGAGCAGCCCCCCGATCTTCTGTTGTGCAATATATTCTGCGATTTTCTTTTCCCAGCCACTGCCGGTTCCCACGATCGGCATAAAGAGCTGACCCACTTTCTCGTCGGGGGTGAGCGTGGCAAAGACCGAGTCCACCCATCGGTTCATCTTCTGTTGATCTGCCTGTTCATAGAGAGTGGCGGGTACCTGTGCCGTTGCCGTCAGCAGGGAAACACCCAGTATGGAAAGAAGCAGCATTGTTTTCCTCATCTCGATCCTTTCTGTCAGTTCATTGTCATTTTTTCACCTTCTCCATCTTCACATCGATCCGACCCACATAAATCCCTCTGCCGGAAGTCTGGTAGATCAACACCTCCCGGTTGTCCAGGTTCCTTCTGATATCGGGTTTTTTCATATAGGTGTGGCTGTGTCCGCCGATGATGATGTCGATGTTGCGCGATGCTTCAGCCAGCCGGGTGTCGGGGAGGTACCCCAGGTGAGAGAGCGCAATGATCAGATCGCACTTGTACTGCGTGCGCAGCCGGACAGCCAGTTCGTTGGCCGTGGTCACCGGATCGAGGAATGTCATGCCGTCGTAGTTGGCCGATGAAATGAGCCCTTTCGGCTGGACGTTGACGCCGATGACGCCGATTTTCACGCCATCCTTTTTCAGGATCAGGTAGGGTTTGATCTTGCCCGCGAGAGGGGTCTCGGAGAAATCGTAGTTGCTGGACACGATCGGGAAGCGTGCCGTACGCACCACCTCTTCCAGTACCTCCAGCCCGTAATCGAACTCATGATTGCCGAGGGTGGCCGCATCGTAGCCCATCAGGTTCATCGTCTCCACTTCCGCTTTGCCTTTGAACAGGTTGAAGTAGGGCGTACCCTGCAGGAAATCACCCGCGTCGAAGAGCAGCACATTCCTGTACCGGTCACGCATCTGTTCGATGTAGGTAATGCGTCGTTCCACGCCTCCCTTGCCGGGAGCAGTCCGGTCGTTCTCGGGTAACGGCTCGATGCGGCTATGGGTATCGTTCGTGTGCAGGATCACGATTTGTTTCTGGGGAGCTGCCGAAAAGATGATCGACAGCAAAAGGAGCAGGGTTAGGTGGGTCTTCTTCATCTGATGTTCTGTTAGTTCGTTATGGTGATTCGTCCGTCCAGTGTCGAGCAGATCGGGTTCCCCCGACGGCTCTCTTCTTTCACGTAATCGATCATCATATCACGCAGTATCACCCCTGTGTGGGTGACGGATATCGCATTGCGGAAAGCAGCCATGTTGTCGTTTCCTTCCGCCAGGTAGTCGAGGGTGACAATCCGGTAGATCCGCTCTTCATCGATTGCCTCCCCGTCGATGGTGACCTTTTCTACACGCCGTTTCTCAATCGACAGGCTCACATTGGAGGAGATGCCTGCTCCGCCGATGCGGGCGTATGCGTCGAATATACGCTTCAGGTCGCTGCCTTTCAACTCCAGGAAGGTGATGGCGTTGTCGAACGAGTAGATCTCATAGAGGTTGCCTACCGTGATCTTGCCGGCGGGCATGGCTGCCCGGTGTCCGTGCACGTTCATCACCGCCACATCGGCACCTCCCGGCAGATGCTCATCGCCGTAGGCCTTCATCACATCCGACGTGAAGTTGGTCAGCAGGCTCTCGGGCCGACCGTAGTCCATGGCTTGGAGGACATTGCCGATCACTTCGTTCATCTTCTCGTCGAGTTGGGTTTTGTAGGACTGCACCAGCGCGTGCATGGCCGGGTGCGGCGGGGTGTCGAACGAGGCATTCATTTCGGCGAGGGTGCCGCTCATTTCTGTAATCCGGTACGACGGTTTGCAGGAAAACAGGATCATTGCAGCCAGGGCGATCCCGATTGTGCTGAGTTTCATTCTTTTTAATCTCATAGTATGAAGAGAAGAGTCGAAGTAAATGTTATGCAGGTCAAAAATACACTTTTTTCCGCATTGCATCAAGGACGGCACAAAAAAATCAGATTAATTGACTATTTGTATGGCCGTTTCGGGGGAAATCGCTACCTTTGCATCCGCTTTGCGCAATCTCTGTCGGACAGATGCCGTTATATTGCGTGTAAACAGGTTAATTATTAACATAAAGCTTATTGTACGATGGACTTAATTAAAGTTGCGGAAGCTTCTTTTACGAAAGAAAAGAAGGAATTCCCCAGTTTCAGGAGTGGTGATACCGTCACGGTGGCCTATCGCATTGCCGAAGGAAACAAGGAGCGTATCCAGCTCTATCGCGGGGTGGTGATCAAGATTGCCGGTCACGGTGACGCCAGACGTTTTACCGTGCGCAAGATGTCGGATAACATCGGCGTGGAGCGTATCTTCCCGATGAACTCACCCTTTATTGAAGAGATCACCCTCAACAACCAGGGTAGGGTGCGAAGGGCCAAGCTCTACTATCTGCGTCAACTGCGCGGGAAAGCAGCCCGTATCAAGAAAAAAATGTTTTGATTTCCGGCTGAATGAGAGATATAGGACGCTCCGGTTGATTCCGGGGCGTTTTTTGCGTTGTATCACGGGATTTTGCTATTTTTGTGGTTGGTTCAGCCATCAGCGATCAGCTTTCAGCTCTGAATCATTGAAATTACGTTATGCTTCATAAGACCCAAGGCATCGTGCTGTCGACCTTTCCCTATAGTGATACCTACTCCGTCACGCAGCTTTACACGCGTGATTTCGGCAGGGTTTCCTATCTGCTTCCCAAGGCGAGGGGACGAAAGACGAAGTTCTCTCCTTCGCTTTTTTTTCCCCTGACTGTGTTGTACCTGGAGGTGGAGCATATGCCGCTGCGCGATCTGCAACGGATAAAGGAGGCTACGCGTCAGTTCCCGCTTTATGATGTGAACACCCATATGACCAAGATCTCGCTGGCATTCTTCCTGTCGGAGTTTCTCTCCAGACTGCTGCAGGAGTCGGATCACAACGGCCTGCTCTTCGATTACCTGAAAAACTCCGTAGAGACGCTGGAAGCGGCCGATCGGGGGGTGGCCAACTTTCATCTGGCGTTCATGCTGGGGTTGACCCGTTTTCTGGGGATCCGGCCCAATATGGATGATCCCGGAAAGAACAGTTACTTCGATCTGCTGAATGGCGAGTTTACCCGTCATATGCCCTTGCACTCCCATTACCTGAACAGGGAGCAGAGTGCCTTTCTGTTGCAACTGCACCGGATGCACTACGGTAACATGCATCTCTTCCGGTTATCACGCTCCCAGCGCAATATGATCGTCGATTATCTGTTGGAGTATTACCGGCTGCATATCTGTGATTTTCCTCCCCTGAAATCGCTTAAAATACTGCGGGGGCTGGCTTGATCCGGCAGCTGCCGGCAGGTTATCGGTATGCCTGATACACGATCACCCTTCCTTCGGTCTCGATGGCAAAGCTGTCGCCTAGCGACTCGTTGAGCGAGCCCTGCCACCAGTTGGTCAGCATCCGGTGGTGCAGCGGGTATTTCAGACCGTGGGTGGTCAGTGCCACGGGGTCGATGGCGAAGATCGATACCTGTTCCCCCCTGAAGCTGCGGAAGGAGGTGGTGGTGCGGATGGGGGTGAAGATGCCCCAGTCGGTGATCATCACCACACGGGTTATCGTTTCATACTCTGCCAGCAGCGAGATGTTGCCCAGGGTGTGATCTTCCCGTTTACCGGTCCCTCCCACAATGACAATTTCCCTGCGACCCTGTGTAACGCAGTAGTGCACCGACTTGGTAAGGTCGTTGGTCTCCTGGTCGGCACGGGGGTGAATGATCGCTGCAAAGCGCTGTCTGTTTTCCTTCGAGATGGAGTCGCAGTCGCCCACGATGGCGTGGGGCACACCCCCGCGGGCAATAAAATCGTTGGCTGCCCCGTCGGTGCAGACGATAAAGGTTGCCTTCTCAATATAAGAGATCGGAACCGGGTGCTCCGGATAACGACCGTTGGCAATGATCACGGCGGATGCCGGGTATGAATCGTTCATCGGTATATTTGTTTTGTTGCAAAGGTATGAAAGATGCTGCAATCGGTATACAATCCTTCCGGGAATATGTGTAGGTATTAATAAATGATAAAAGGCTCACTCATAAAAACAATCAGGTTGAATTGTTGTTGTTATATAAAATCATTCCAATTATGTAGAAAACTACAACACAAATTTTTTTGAAGGAAGCTGCTATGGCAAAGACAAAACCGACAATGAGCAATATATCGAAAGAGAAGATGTTGCATATGCATCGGCTGATGTTGGATATCCGAAATTTCGACGGTAAGGTGAATAAGCTGGTACGAAAGGGGATGATACCCGTAATGACTCACTTCTCGATCGGGAAGCTGCCGGTGATCTTCTACTCCATTAACAACCTCTATGGCATCAGCACCCCCATCAGGGAGGTGTTCACCTATCGCTGGCTAGGACACTCCACCTCCGACCCGGGCAAGTACCGCACCAGGGAGGAGGTGGATGAGTGGAAGAGTCGCTGAAGTTCGCCCTGAGCTCCCTCCGGACCTGTGTTATATATATTCTATGATTTATATTATCAGCAACAGCCATCAGCCGGACTACAACATTGCCCTGGAGGAGTACTGTTTCAAACAGTTGCGACAGTTCGGCAAGATCTTCATCCTCTGGATCAACGAACCCTCCATCATCGTGGGCAGGAACCAAAATACCCTGGCCGAGATCAATAGCCGGTACGTGGAGGAACAGGGGATCCGTGTGGTGCGGCGCATCACCGGCGGCGGTGCGGTCTACCACGACCTGAACAATCTCAACTACACCATTATCTCCGATGAGAAGGGAGACATGGATTTCGACTTCAAATCTTTTTCGCAACCGGTTATTGATACCCTGGCAGAGCTGGGCGTGACGGCCGAGTTTTCCGGCCGCAACGATATCACCATCGACGGGAAGAAGATCTGCGGCAATGCCCAGGCCTACCACGACGGACGGGTGATGCACCACGGCTGCCTGCTGTTCGACACCGACCTAACCGTGCTCTCCCACGCGCTGGAGAGTTCGAAAGAGGTGGTGGAGGCAAAAGGGGTGAAGTCGGTGCGCAGCCGCGTGGACAACATCCTGCCCAACCTGCCAGAGAAGATCACCGTGCAGCAGTTCGCCGCCAAGATTCTCGCACATATGCAACAGCGCTACCCCGAGATGGAGGAGTATCACTTCAATGAGGAGGAACTGCAGACCATCGAGCAGGCACGCCGCGAGAAGTTCGGAAATTGGGACTGGAACTATGGCACCAACCCCATTGCGGAGATCGTGCGGGAACGACGTTACCCCGCCGGGAAGATCCAGGTGTTTCTGGATACCCGCAAAGGGATGATTCAGCAGATCTCTTTCTTCGGTACCTTCTTCGGGGTGAAGAGCGACCTCACCGAGGTGACGGAACGGCTGACAGGGGTGCGATACAGCACCGCAGCGGTTCATGAGGCACTCTCCTCGTTCGATACCACTCCCTATTTTGCCGGCTTTTCTGTCGATGAACTGACCGATGCGATCGTGGGATAATTGTCTGACTATTGAAGGTCGCATCCCCTGCTCATGAAAATAGCTCATTTTCAAAAGGAAGTGGACTGTTTTTATTTGGATGCATTTCCAACGAACAGAATAATCAGCAAAAATTTGCACTCATATTTGTATATTGAACATATGTTCATTATATTTGCTGCGTAAAAATAATGGATTGCCCCTGTATGCAATCTCAAGAACCAACTAGAAAATTATCATCTCATGAAAGTAGCCATCACATCATCCGGCAAGGAGCTCTCATCTCTCCCCGACATGCGGTTCGGACGCTGCAATTGTTTTATCATTTATGACACCGAAAGCGATTCGGTGGAAGTTGTGGATAACCCCAGCAGGGATCACAACGAGGGTGCGGGACCTGCCGCGGCGCAGCTGATTGCCTCGAAGGGTGTTGAAAAGATCATCACCGGGCATCTGGGCGACAAGGCAGCATCGGTGGTCCAACGGCTCGGAATAGAGATGATTCCGCTGGATGACCGGCAGAGAAGTGTGGAAGAGGTGATTCAAATGATCAAACAAAACAAGTAAACAAAAGGAGGTTATTATGCCTGGATTTAACAGAAAAGGCCCTGACGGAGAGGGCGCTATGAGTGGGAGAGGACGGGGAGGTTGTAACCCGTCGAACAGAGGATCCAATAATATGAATGCGCCTGCAGGAGAAGGTACGAATGCTCTCTTCGGGCAGGGTGCTGGTAGAGGCATGGGGCAGAGTGCCGGAAGGGGCCAGGGTACTGGTAGAGGTATGAGCCAGGGTCAGGGTCAAGGCAGGGGCATGGGCCAAGGCCAGGGAATGAGAAGAAGAGACGGATCCGGTAAAAGAAGAATGCAATGAAACAGGTAATCGCAATACCGCTCGAAGAGGGAAAGTTATGTCAGCATTTTGGGCATTGTCAGCAGTTTGCCCTTATCGAAGCGGAAGATGGAGTCATCCTGAAAGAGACTCTGCTGACACCCCCACCGCATGAACCGGGACTTTTGCCGGCATGGCTTTCGGAGAGAGGCGTCACCGAGGTGATTGTGGCCGGTATCGGGCAAAAAGCCATTCGTCTGTTTCAACAACAGAATATCAAGGTGCATGTAGGTGCCGAGTACAAAAGCCCGCGGGAGCTGGTTGCCGACCACTTTCAACAGTCGCTGGTAACCGGTGTCAATGCCTGTGATCACTAGAAGGGTTGATTCGGTGGAAGCAGATTACAGATGTTATTTTTGTTTTGCCCGCACCTTTGAGCGACTGATGGAGAAGCATACGCTCACGGCTGCCGAGAAAAAGGAGCTTGCTGCTGAAATGTTTTCCCACTTTCACAATGGGGCTTCCGGTTTTTCCGTCCCCGCCCTCTCGAGAGAGCTCTATCGTCTCTTCAGGGAGAAGAGCGGGGTAGTTGATCCCTATGAGCGGATCAAGTATGAGAGCAACGACCGGCTGCTCAGGGAATATGGATCGTTCAGGGAGAAGATCGGCCATTCGGATGATCCCTTCGAGACAGCATTGCGCCTGGCGATTGCAGGGAACATTATCGATTATGGTGTGAGTGATCAGTATGATCTGGAAGGAACGATAACGAGGGTGTTGGAGAGTCCTTTTGCGATCAATCATGCGGAACAGCTCAAGCAGCGGGTGGCCGATGCCAAAACGATTCTCTACCTGGGCGATAATGCCGGGGAGATTGTCTTTGACAAACTGTTTATCGAAACCTTTCATCACCCCAACGTTTGGTATGCCGTACGGGGCGCGCCGGTGATCAACGATGCCACATTGAGGGATGCCGCCCAGGTGAAGATGGAAGAGGTGGCACGGGTGATTGACAACGGGTCCGATGCCCCTTCCACCCTGCCGGAGAAGTGTTCTCACGCTTTTCAGCAGCTTTACAATGAAGCGGATTTGGTGATTTCGAAAGGTCAGGGTAACCTGGAGGGGTTGATCGATGCCTCCCGGGATGATATCTATTTCCTGTTGATGGTGAAGTGCGATGTGATTGCCGACAGGCTGGGGGTGCCGAAGGGTAGTTTTGTTTGTGCAAGCCACAAACTGAAAAATGAGCAAGCAGGATGAAGATTGCAATAGCGAGTGGAAAGGGGGGCACCGGGAAGACGTTTGTCTCAACGAACCTCTTCTGGGTCGCATCGCAGAAGGGCATTGATTGTGTGCTGACCGACTGTGATGCGGAGGAACCCAATGTGGCTGAATTCCTTGCCGGTGAGGAGGAGCAGGTTGAGGAGGTTTACCAGCAGGTGCCGGTGATCGATCCGAAAAAGTGTACCTTCTGCGGCAAATGTTACGAATATTGCAGCTACAATGCCATCCTTTACCTGCCTGAGAGAAGGATGATTCAGGTGCAGCCCGATCTGTGCCACGACTGTGGTGCCTGCAGCTATGCCTGTCAGGCGGGAGCGATCACCGAACATCCCAAGTTGCTGGGCAGGGTGACGCACGCTGCTTATGGGATTGGGCAGCAGTTGATTGAAGGGCGTGTTGAGGTTGGTATTTATACACCGGTACCGGTCATCACCCGTGCCATCCATGAGGCCGGCAATAGGGAGCTGGTATTCTTTGATTCACCTCCCGGCATCTCGTGTCCCTTTATTGCGACGGTCGACAGGGCCGACTATGTGGTGCTGGTCAGTGAACCCACCCCCTTTGGGCTGCACGACTTGCAGCTCTCTGTGGCCACGGTACGGAAGCTGTCTAAGCCCTTCGGTGTGGTTATCAACAGAGCCGGGCTGGGTGACGATGCAATCTACCGGTGGCTGGAGCAGGAATCCATTCCGCTGTTACTGGAAATTCCCTTCGACCGGGAGATCGCACGCATCTATGCCGAAGGAGGGTTACCATCGGCGGTGAATAGCTCTTATCGGGAGATGTTCAGCCGTCTGCTCACACAAATCATACAAAAGCGCGTTTCATGAGACAAATTGTAATCATCAGCGGCAAGGGAGGAACCGGCAAGACAACCCTGAGTGCGGCGCTGGCTGCCATGGGGAAAGAACTGACCGTGGCCGACTGTGATGTGGATGCAGCCAACCTGCATCTGCTGCTTCAACCTTCGGATGAATCCAGACATCCTTTTTCCACGGGAGCAAAGGCGGTAATCGATCAGCAGCTATGCACACAGTGTGGAGCCTGCATGGATGCCTGTCGCTTTGATGCGATCCGGTATCAAGATGATCGCTATACCATCTCGGAGACCTCTTGCGACGGTTGTCGTCTCTGCATGCGCATCTGTCCGGCCGGCGCCATCCATATGATTGAGAGCAACGGCAGCTACTGGACGACGGGTACCTTCCGCAACGGCTGGATGGTACACGCACGCCTGGAACCCGGAGAGGAGAACTCCGGCAAGCTGGTCAACGTGGTACGTGAGCAGTCCCGCCTCCTGTCGGAAAAGAAAGGGGTGGATACCATCCTGATTGATGGCCCTCCCGGCACCGGTTGTTCTGCGATCTCCGCCTTGAGCGGTGCCGACCTGGCACTGCTGGTCACCGAGCCAAGTCGTTCCGGTTTTCATGACCTGAAGAGGGTGAAGCAGCTGGCGGATGGGTTTCAGATCCCTTCGGCAGTGGTGATCAATAAATATGACCTGAACGGGAAGCTGTTGGACGAGATAGAGGAGTGGTGTCGTCAGGAGAATATTCCCTTGATCGGTAAGATCCCTTTCGACCCGGCGGTGGTGGAAGCGATGCTCCAATGCCGGACGGTGGTCGAGTGGGCCCCCCGGTCGGCAGCAGCCGGTGAGATCGTTGCCATCCACCGGCAGATTTTCCAATCGTAGCGAGAGAACCATTAAAAAGAAGAAGCGATGATCAGTTTCGGACCCGTACCCTCCAGAAGGCTGGGGCAGAGCCTGGGTATCAACAATATCCCGGGGGATAAGATCTGTACCTATGCTTGCATTTACTGTCAGGTGGGTGCCACCCGCCATTATATCCCCGCCAGAGAATCTTTTTACAGCCCGGAGCAGATCTTCGCAGCGGTGGAAGAGCATCTGGGCAAGTTGCAGGCGATGCCGGACTATCTCACCTTTGTTGCGAATGGAGAGCCGACTCTCGATATTCATCTGGGAGAATCAATTACACGGCTAAAAATTTTTGGAATACCGGTTGCCGTGATCACCAATGCTTCGCTGCTGGGTGATCAGCAGGTGCGGGATGACCTGTCGCTGGCCGACTGGGTATCGGTGAAGGTGGATGCGAATGATGAGGCTATATGGAAGAAGATCAACAGGCCCCATCCCCGTCTCACCTTCGACGGTTGTAAAGAGGGGCTCCTGGCTTTCGCCTCCTCCTACAAGGGTTTCCTGGCTACGGAAACCATGATGGTGGACGGGGTCAACGATGGAGCTGAGCTGTTGCAACAAAATGCCTCACTGATCGCGAAGATCAAACCGGCCACAGCCTATCTCGCCATTCCCACACGTCCCCCGGCCATGCGGAGCGTGAAGAAACCGGATGAGGCAGCAATCAACAGGGCTTACCATATCTATTCGGAGGCCGGCTTAAAAACGGAACTGCTGCTCGGCTTTGAAGGAGCTGATGCCGGTTTCACCGGCGATGCGAGGGGGGATATCCTCAACATCAGTGCCGTGCATCCCATCCGGGAGGAGACCATGGGAGAGATCCTGCGCAAGAACCGGGCAGAGAGCAGTCTGCCGGATCAGCTGGTCAGAGAGAAAGAGATTCGTGTGGTCGTTTATCAGGATAAAAAATTTTGGATTCGTAACTTTACAAAGAGATGATTGTACCGATTGTGTTATACGGTGCACCCGTATTGCGTCAGAGCGCTTTTGACATCCATCAGGAGGATCTCCCGGACGAGATCGCCGGGAACCTGTTCGATACGCTCAAGAGAGCAGAGGGCATTGGACTGGCAGCTCCGCAGATTGGTCTTACCAAAAGAATTTTTGTGATGGATACCACTCCGTTGGTGGAAGAGAATGTACAATTTAAGCCGGTGGAAAAGGTTTACCTCAATCCCCGGGTTCTGCACTCGGACAATGAACTCTCCACATTTAACGAGGGGTGCCTCAGCATCCCCGGTATTTTTCGTGAGCTGGAGCGTCCGGAGAGGATCCACGTGACCTATCAGAACCTCGCCTTTGAGACTATTGAAGAGGAGTTGAGCGGATTAGAGGCCCGCATCTTCCAGCATGAATATGACCATCTTGATGGGATCCTTTTTATTGACTGGTTGTCCGGCCTGCAAAAACGACTGATACAGGGTAAACTGAACAAAATAAAAAAGAAAAGAAGATGAACGAACAATGTAACACTGCCAAAAAGCCCTTCGAAAAAACGAGGCTGCCCAATATAAAAAATATTCTAATCGTTGCTTCGGGTAAAGGGGGAGTAGGCAAGTCGACCGTGGCTGCCGGCCTGGCACTCTCGCTGGCAAGGGAGGGGTATGCAACCGGCCTGCTGGATGCCGATATCCATGGTCCCTCGGTACCCACACTCTTCCACCTGAACAACCAACGGCCGCTATCGGTGGAGAAAGAGGGGAAGACATGGATTGAACCTTTTGACCGGTATGGCATCAAAGTGATTTCGATCGGTTTTTTTATCGACCCCTCCCAGTCACTTCTCTGGCGAGGACCCATGGTGTCGAATGCGCTCAAGCAACTGCTCAACGATACCGACTGGGGAGAGCTGGATTATTTGGTGATTGACACCCCGCCCGGTACCGGTGATGTACACCTGACCCTGCTGCAGTCGTACGAGATCACCGGTGCCGTGGTGGTGACTACGCCGCAGACCATCGCACTGGATGATGTGATTAAGGCGATTGGCATGTTTAACAACAAAAACGTCTCTGTGCCTGTGCTGGGAATCGTGGAGAACATGGCTTGGTTTACTCCCTCACTACATCCCGATGAGAAATATTACCTCTTTGGACAGGGGGGCGGTGAGAAGCTGTCACAACAGTTTCATCTGCCCCTGATCGCACAGATACCCATGAATGAGCAGATCCGACAAAGTTGTGATGAGGGCTCGCTCAACACCCTCTTTCAGGATGAGCAGATTGCACAATCATTCTCCGGCGTGGTAGATAGTATTTTGGCCAATCAGAGAAAAGAAAGCACGCATAAATAGAACAGCAGTATAATCGAGCACGACTACATTTTCCGGGTCTTGTACCCCGATACTGACCAGATGGGAACCATGCACCATGCCAATTACGCAAAACACTGCGAGGCAGCACATTAGGAATTGTCCCGGAGCGTTGGTATTTCTTATAAGTCGGTCGAAGATGCCGGATAGATGCTCCCGGTTAGGGGGATCCTGCCCGTCAACCAGGATTTTAAGCAGCAACTGAAAAAATTAGCCAAGATGAAACAAAAGTGGTGTAATCAATCAAAACTGAACCTGAGCATTGACATCATCATGTTATTACTGCTCATGCCCTTGGCGGGAATCGGATTCCTGATAAAATATGTCCTGATCCCCGGTATTCAGCGAAACGAACGCTACGGGGCTGGTGTTGAACTGGAATTTTGGGGACTAACGCGTCACCAATGGGGATCCATTCACCTGATTATCAGCATCGTTTTCCTCGTTCTTTTACTTCTTCACATTATTCTGCATTGGAAAATGATTGTTGGGATCTTCAAACGGATGATCCCTGATAAAGCTTTACGTGCAATATCGGCCACACTGATTGCCGGTGCCGGTCTTCTCATGATTGCATTTCCTCTTTTTGTGAAACCGGAGATCGTTACAAGGGAATCGTTACATCTGAACAGAAAAATCAAACAAGAAACGCATCAGCGCGGTAAACCCGGCGTAGAAATTCTTCTCGATAGCTTGGGGAAGCGCCAGCATCAAGGGGGTGGCAATTAGCACGCCGACAGTAAAGCAGATGAAATAGGGTTTGGATTGTATAGCCCAATTCCGGTACCTGCAGAGGATGAATATCTCCAACCCATTGATGATGGCTGCAAGCACGGCAAAAAGGGCGATCCAGAGAAATGTATTGTTGTCTTACATGTTCAGTATGTTTCTTTCCTGAGTTATCTCTTATTCTGCTCTCTCACCAAAAAGGGCGGTTCCGATACGGATGATATTGGCTCCCTCGGCAATGGCTATCCGGTAACTGTTGCTCATTCCCATGGAGAGATAGCGCATCTCAACACCCGGGATCTCAGCCCGCCTGATCTCATCGAAGATTTTTTTTGTGATCTGGTAGTAGGGTCTGGCATCCTCCGGGTCACCAAAGCGCGGTCCCATGGTCATCAACCCCACAATCGACAAGTGTGATAGATGATGAATCCGACGGATCAGACCAATCGCGTTTTCCGGCAGCACACCGCTCTTGTTCGACTCCTTGCCACTGTTGATCTCAATCAATACCGGCATCACCTTGCCCACGGCAGCCGACTGTTTGTCCACCTCCAGTGCCAGTCGCTCCGAATCGATGGTCTCAATCATGTCGAACAGCTCAACCGCTTTTTTTACCTTGTTTCGCTGCAGGTGACCGATCATATGCCAGGGCACGCTCCCTCCCACAAGCGGACGCATGCGCTCTGCTTCCTGGATGTAGTTGTATCCGATGGCATGAATACCGGCAGTCACTGCAGCATTCACCTCGTCGGCATTTCTCGTTTTTGCGGCTGCCACCAGCTCCACTCCCGAAGGGAGCGATGTCATGATGTGGGTGACATTCTTTTGGATGTGATATAAATCATTCATTTCATACGTTGTTTATTGGTTACCAACAATTATAGAGAGCGATTCCCCGAATGAAACAATCAGTTGAGACAGTTGTTTAATGGATGGCACCCATGGGGCAGGCTCTTACGCAAGAGCGACAGTGGAGGCACTTACTGGAATCAATTACTGCTTTGCCGTTCATAATAGAAATGGCTTCTACAGGACAAACATCGACACAACTGCCGCAACCGATGCAGATATCCGGATCAATCTCAGGGGTGATGCTCTCCTTTTTTTTCAGAATAGGGGAAGCGGTTGGTTTTGCTTCTGTAATGGTTTTTTGACTCTCCTTTCCCTGAAAGCGGATATTTCGGGAAAGCGGAATATGACAATAGGGACAACTCTCATTGCGGCAGGGGTGTCCCGCAATATGCGGAAGCGTGAAACCACATTGGGGGCACACACACTCCTGGTTTTCTGCCATTCTGCTTTTGTTGTTTCCGAGCCCCTTTCGTAACCCTCCTCCCTTTCTCATCTTCATGCTTCTTTGTTCTTTATCTCAAACAGATTGCCGCTTTTGTCCCAGATGAAATGGGTGATACGGTTGGGACCCTTTTTGATCCATCTTCTGTATCCTAATTGATGGGCATGATCCGACACCTCATCCGGGTTGTCATACGCCAGGCAGAGATGAGGATAACGCCCTCTCTCTCCCTTGGGGTCAATGAAGAGCTCCAGCTTCAAATCCTGTTGCTCCATCATGTAGACCTCAGTTTGCCTGTCGGTGGAAAAGATGGAATGGAGCACCTCTTCTGAATCGAGGGTGAATTGTTTCAACTGGCGAAAATGCAAAACGGATTCGTAAAAGTTTTGAATCTCTGCCGGCTCGATAATGGTTACTCCCACATGATGTAACATAGTTTTGTTTTTTTATGATTCTCTTTTTGTCTGATTGCCATTCAAAGGGATATGGGGACTATAATGATCGGGATCAACCAGCTCCCGGTATTTATAGACCACCTTTTTGAAATCTTCCCAGGTATCCCTTTTCAGTGCAGGATTTCTCAGCAGCGCCGAGGGGTGATAGACCGGCATCATCAGCCGGTTGCCCTGTCTGATCCAGTTGCCCCTGACCCGCGTGATGCGGTAGTCGGTACCGGCCATATACTTCAGTGCTGTTGCTCCCAGCAGGATCATGATCCTGGGATCCACCAGCTCCAACTGTTGATTGAGCCACGGAAGGCAGGCGGCAGCCTCCTGTGGTGTGGGGGGGCGGTTGCCCGGCGGCCTGCAGCGGACAATGTTGCTGATGAAGAGATGCTCCTTTCTGTTGAACCCACAGGCTGTGAAGATCTTGTCCAGCAG
>JAQVWR010000039.1:8289-16895 GCA_028709605.1 Proteiniphilum sp. | reverse complement strand
CGGGGCTTTTGGCATTGACATATCGTACAAAAGATTGTTGACACAAGACAACGGGTTCGCAACACCTCTCACAATCCCTACAGATTCTCACGGAGCATTTGGACATGAAAAAAATGATGAATAATATATAGAGGATGATGCATACAGTAAGAATTTACTTCGAGATGGAATAAAGGAGACTTTATTATCCATCAGTAGTATCATATAAAAAAGGCGATTATGAAAATTTTGAAATTGGAAGCAATCGAAATCCTCGATTCAAGAGGCAATCCAACTGTTGAAGCAAATCTGATGTTGGAAGATGGAACGGTCGGTAGGGCAATGGTCCCAAGTGGCGCATCAACAGGTGAACGTGAAGCGACTGAACTGAGAGATAACGACAAAAAACGCTATCTCGGTAAAGGTGTCATGCGTGCCGTTGAAAATGTAAACAAAACAATCGCTGAACAGCTTATCGGCAGAAGCTTTGCCAGTCAGCGTGAATTGGATTTATGTTTGATCGAGACAGATGCAACACCCAACAAATCCAATTTGGGAGCAAATGCGATCTTGTCTGTATCGATGGCTTATGCCCGAGCAAGAGCAAGCAGCATGAAGTTACCTCTGCTTTATCTCACACCGCAGCGGCGAGACCGTTGACACCTTCATTGCCGACCTCACGGTAGGAATAAACGCAGGACACCTTAAGACCGAAAGTGGATGCAGGGGGGAAAGGATTGAGAAATTCAACCAGCTTCTGAGAATCGAAAACGAACTGGGAGTTGCTTCACGATTTGCGGGCAAAAAAGCATTTAAAACGATGCAGTAATCCAATCTAAAATTCTGTTTTAGGCTAAAAGCTCAATTTCAGCAAAAACAGAGATAACAAAATCATCAGAAGCAGAGGTTGTAGCGCACAGCGGAATCGAACCGCTATTCATTGCCTGAGAAACAATTTTCCTAACCGTTAGAAGAGTGCGCCATACAGTTTGGAGAGTGCAAAGGTAGAAAAAAAATGTATACGATGTGCCATCGGGTACAATTTTTTTACGCTCAGCCACCACAATTGTTATCGGCGCCTGCCGTAATACTTCTCAAGAGCCTCACGTGCAGCCGTGAAGGAGCTCTTCCGGTCATGCAGCACCTCCTGCTCAAGCTGTGCCAGCAGGGCAGCAATCTCCGGATCGCGGTAGAAGCCGTTTCGCAGCTGTTCGTTGATGCTTTCGAACATCCAGTACTTAGCCTGTTCCTTCCGTTTGCGGTCGAAGTAACCGTTCTCCTTTACAAAGTCGATGTAGCGGTGGATCATCTCCCACACCTCGTCGATACCGATCTTGTAGTAGCCGGAGTAGGTCAGCACCTCGGGGACCCAGCCCGACTCCTGCAGAGGATAGAGGTGCAGGGCGTTGCGCAGTTGCCGGCGCGCCATATTCGCCTTGTCGATGTTGTCGCCGTCCGCCTTGTTGATCACGATGCCGTCGGCCATCTCCATGATCCCCCGCTTGATGCCCTGCAGCTCATCGCCGGTGCCGGACAGCTGTATCAGCAGGAAGAAATCGACCATCGAGTGAACGGCGGTCTCCGACTGTCCCACGCCCACCGTCTCCACAAAGATGGAATCGAAGCCGGCAGCCTCACACAGTACAATCGTTTCCCGTGTCTTGCGGGCCACCCCCCCGAGCGATCCCGCCGAAGGGGAGGGACGGATAAAAGCGTTCTCCGCGACGGAGAGCTTCTCCATTCGTGTCTTATCGCCCAGAATGCTTCCCCTGGAACGTTCGCTGGAGGGGTCGATAGCCAGCACCGCCAGCTTATGCCCTTTCTCCAGCAGATGCATTCCGAACGCATCGATCGAGGTGCTCTTGCCGGCACCCGGCACGCCGGTAATGCCCACCCGTATAGAGTTACCCGCATGGGGCAGGCACTGCTCGATAATGGTCTGCGCTGTCTCCTGGTGCTCGGGAAGTGAGCTCTCCACCAGGGTTACCGCCTGACTGAGGAGCACCCTGTCGCCCGACAAGATGCCTTCCACATATTCCTTCACGGAACGCAATTTACTCCTGTCTCTTTTCTTCAGGTAAGGGTTCACGCTGGGGGGCCGTGCCACGCCCTTATTCACTGTCAGGCCGCGGTATCTGGGATCGTTCTCGGGATGTTCCATCTTTCTCCTTTTAAAAAAAACCGAATGAAGGCTCTTGCAAAGATAGTTCATTCGGCATCTAATCGCAATTCTGCAAGAGGATTAATTCTGCTTTGGAATCACATTTCCCTTGATTCTGAGCACAAAGACCGTATCCGGGACATTGGTATAGACCCGGATGCTTTTGTTAAAGGTGCCGGGACGCGCAACCGTTGAGTAGCTGGCGGAGATCACCCCTTTCTTGCCCGGCAGCACCGGCTCGCGACTGTAGGAGGGGGTGGTGCAGCCGCAGGATGCCGCCACACGTTGTATGATGAGCGGGCTCTTCCCGGTGTTGGTGAACTCGAACCGGGTACTGACCGCTCCTATCTCCTCTTTGATGGTTCCAAAATTATGCTCCGTTTTAGCGAACTCCATTCCCGGCTTCTGCTGGGAGAAAGCCATCAGGCTGCACATCACCACGGAGATAATCAAAAAGCTTGCTCGTTTCATTTCAGTTTATATGAATGGTTTTCTTTCTTATCAACTCTTCTCTGTCACGCAAAAATAGCACTTTTGTGCGAGGGCTGTTTATTCTTTAACAATAATTCGTATTCCCCCCGTGTGGGAGTTGAATGCAGGAGCGTAGAGGCATTGCACGGAGGCGTTGCCTCCGGAATAACTGCCCGCACGGGCCACATAAAGGGCATACTCGAAGACCCGTGTGCCGCGCGGCAGCAGGTCGAAATAGAAAGATACGGAGGCATCCTTTACAGCCTGATAGTAAGGAAGGCCATTCTGCCATGCCATGCCGGAGAGTTGCGTGGTCGGTTCAAAGCACGCGGCACGCATATCTTTCAGCTGTACGAACTCCAGGTCACGGTCACTGCGAAGCGTAAGCCGTACCACCACCTTGTCGCCCACCTGCAGCGGATGCTCTGCGGTGAGGGGCACCAACACCTTTCCGGGTGCACCAGTCTGCTCCACGAAGAGCTGCTTTTCAATAGTGAGTGACCCTGTGGTCGCGACCACTTTGTCCATCTCCTCGAAGTATTGCCGGTAGAGAGCTCCCCAGGCGGGACCGCTGCCGTTGTGCACCACGGTCACCTTCCCCATCTCGGGACGGATCCCGGCGCGGCTCCAAGACTCCTTAAAATAGCCGGTGCCCGCCTCCCTCTGTACGGGATCCACCACCCTATCCCCCACGGTGACGGTAGTCTCGCCGGTGGCAGCAAACCAGTCGCTGCCGCTGCTCAGCAGTGCATAGACCGCATCGGCGGTGGCATGCGTCGTCTCCCACAGTTGGGTCTGCTTCTGTTTCAGCAACCACCGCTTCATTTGGTCGGTCTCTTCCGTAGCGGCCCCCCCCTGGCGGAAGGCATCCATGATAAAGGTGTGGACCGAAACGGCCGACTGCGACATAAAGACCTGTGCACGGTTGTTGGCCCAGTACATTCCCAGCTCCGCCGAGCGGGTAGCATGTTCGCGGAAGGAGCGCAGAATCGCCTGCACCACGCCTGTCTTCCCTTCGCGCTGCATCAGGATAGCGATCAGGGAACGTTCGTAGAGACCATACGCGGTCCAGTGCTGTTCCACCACAGAGCGGTAAAAGGCGACCATCTCCTTCACCTCCTCATCCATGGGATAATTATCGTATGCCGACCGTATATAGAGAAACTCCAAGTCGGTCAGTGAGATCGATTTGATGTTTCTCCACTCCTTATTGTTCCTCTTCCGCACATCAAAGCGGCGGAGTGCCTCCGCATCAATAAACGAGAGCGCTTTCGACTGCATGGGGAGGATCTCACCGTCAGGCTGCAATGCCCCCAGCTGCTGCAACCGACTGAATCCGTAAAGGATATAATGGGTGATGGCGACGCCCGGCCGGAATCCCTTGAACCAGCACCAGCCCCCTTCGGGGGTCTGCAGCTCCTGCAGGCGCCTCACCGCCCGGCCGATCTGATCGCGGCTGCGGTTCAGGTCAAACAGCAGCGACAATCGCTGCAGCTGTTCCGACTCATTGCGTGCCTCGAGTACCCAGGGAGTCTCCTCCAGCAGAAGCTCTTTCAGCTCCCGGTTCTTTTCCAGACCGGAGAGAAACATCTCCCTGCTGCCCCCCTCATTTTTCCAGGCCTCCACCATGGCAATCACACGGGGATAGGTTTTTCCGATATGGGTTCCCAGGGCAGCGGCATAACAGGCGGCGAACCAGGCGACCGCATTGTCGCTGGCCGGATCGCTCAGCACCGGCAGGGCCTGCACCGCATACCACGCGGGATTGGAGGCGAACTCGAGGGTCAGACGATATTCCTCAGCCGTTTCAGAGCTGCTGTGCAGCAGCTGCTCCATGGTAAAGCTTCTGGTCTCATTGCCGTTCAGATCCATCCGCATGCTCTCGGTCACCATCATCCGCTTCGGGAGCACCGCCAGGGCATGCTGTTCGCCGTCGCTGAACAGGGCACTCTGTGCCACCACCCGTATCCCCAGCAGATCGATGCCTGAGGGAACGTCGAAGCTCCAGGCAGCGTCGGACGATGCGCCGACTGCCAGAGTGAACGGCTTTGTACCCGCTGCAAGAGGAATCGCAGAAAACAGCTCTTCGGTCAGCGGATCAAAGAACTCCAGCCGCACCTCGCCGCTCACAATGCTGTCGGAGAGGTTGGAGATCTTCGTGGCGAGCGTGGCCCGGTCGCCCTCCCGCAGGAAGCGCGGCATATGGGGCGTCACCATCAGTTCCTTCTGCGAGACGGTGAATGCCTCGGCCGTGCCGCTGCGCAGCTGCCTGTCGTGTGCCAGCACACGAAAGCGCCAGCGGGTATTGCTCTCCGGCACGGTAAAAGCGATCTGCGTCTCCCCTTTTTCGTTGGTGCGCAGCTGCGGATAGAAGAAGGCGGTCTCACTGAAATTGCGCCGCAGCTGCAGAGCTGATAGTTTTTCAGGTGCTACGGGAGCAGGGGATACAGCCCCATCTTTGTTCTCCCCTGCCAACAGCAACTCCTGCGCGGCATCGTCGACTACGGCACTTTCTTTCACCGCCATCTGGTTCTGCGCCACTCCATATCCGACCACGGCACTCTCTTCCCGGGCTTTTATGCTTGTTCCTCGGGTCATGATGTGATGATGGTAGAACGAAAATCCATACCAGTTGAACCGGTCGAACCGGAAAGAAGGTTCTTCCTTCCAGGGTACCGGGATATAACCGCTGCCATACACTGTTGAAAACGACTGGTCACGGGAGAGTCCTGCTTCCGAATGGTCACGGGACCATGATGCCTGCGGAAGAGTCCATGACTGAGAAGGGTAGATCTGGTCGAGCGAGAAGTCATACATCGAGGCCAGCAGCTCCGCAGCAGCGGGGTTACCGGCAGCATCGGACACCGTGACCCGCCACTCCTCATCGCTTCCCGGACGGATCCTGTCGCGAAAGATATCGAGCTTCACCTTCAACTGCACATCTTCCTCTTCCCGATGGAGAAGGACTTCGTGCGTATACATCTGTTCATCCTTCACAAAAGTAAGCGTCAGCACAATCCCCTCCCCCTGCTCCTCTTGATCGGGGAAAAGAAAACGTCTGTTCTCCTTCTCCAGCGTCAGCCACCGCCGTTCCAGCAGCTGCTTCTCCTTCCACAGTTCATACAGCACGTGCACCCTGTCCGTCGTACCCAGCAAAACCTCGGCAGGCTTCCCGGGGGAAAAGGTGTTGCTGCGGATGACAAACCAGTCGTTGGTCTTCACCGGCGGACGTTTGTCGGTAAACGAGTAGAGGATCAGATCCTTTTCCGCCTCCACCGGATTGCCCCGATCATCTTCCGAAGAGAGCTTCACCCGGTATTTTCCGGATTTCAGTGCTGCCAGCTTTTGCTTCAGGGCCGCCTGCTCACCGGTCGTAAAAGAACCCTTCGCCACCGGTCGCCCGATAGGATCATGCTCCTCCACCTTGTAAATGATATAACTGCCTTCCGCTTTCACGTCGCTGCCGTTCAGATTCTTCGCCGTGATCAGGACCGGGTCGGCACCCTCCTTCTCCCAGCGGTCAGCCATCTCCAGCTGCAACATCATCGACACATCTCCCACCGTCAAGCGATAGCTGCCCCTCTGTGTCTCGCCGTTCAGGTCAGTGATGGTAGCCTCCACCACAAAGGAATAAGCAGAGCGCACACCCAGGTCGCGATCCGGCTTCTCCGGGGTAAAGCGAATCTCGAAGCCACCCTGATCATCGCCGGTTACCACACCTTCCGCAAACTGCTCTGGCACACCGCCCCAAAAACGCCACCAAGCCTGCTGACGCGTGATGCGGTAGGTGATGGTGCTGCCTTGCAACGGTACACCGGAATAGGCAACTGTCTTCCCTTTCAGAGACACCTCCTCACCAAAGCGATAGCTTCCCTTCACGGGATCGAATGTCACCTCGAAGGTGGGACGCTTGTACTCCTCCACCCGGAAGCTGACGCTGCCCGTGGCGGAACGGATGCTGTAGATGCCGGGGAGGAGCCCCTGCGGCAGTACCATTTCACCGGCAGCAGAGCCAAATTCATTCGTTTCCCGGGTTTGGCGGATGATTTCCTGTCCGTTGGCATCGTAACAGGTAAACGCAACGGAATGGTCGCTCACCACCGACCGGCCGTTTTCCTCTTCCTGTATCATCACCGCTTTGAAATAGACCGTCTGCCCGGGACGGTAGAGGGAGCGGTCGGTGAAAAGGTGCGTACGCTCCCGCGCTGCCGGTTTCAAGTCGGAAGAGGATCGTCGCGAAGGGTACAGGCGACTTAGCAAAGAGCCGTTGTCCGCACCCTTTACGGCATGATAGAAGAGCTCATTGTGCGGGATCTGCTTTCGGCAGACGGCCATCCCCTCATCATCCGTAGTAAGCGTCTCCAAGCGTGTCAATACGGAGTGGCGCCAGTTGCCGGGCAGGGCATAGATCGCCACCGTTGCGCGGGGCACCGGCGCACCGGTCACCCTGTCCACCACGAAAAACTGAAACAGATCATTTTCGAGTGAGCGGGTAAAGAGTGCCAGATCAGACACGGCAAAGAAGTAATCCGGTTGACTGTTGTCGACAGTCTGCGGGGATGATGCAAAAGTGAGCTGATAGGTTCCCGGTTCTTGCAACAACAGCGACAAGACGGTATCTCCCTGCAGGTAGGGAGCTCTCTCCGGCAATACCACCGCAAACTCCCCGACAAAGGTTTTTTTCTTTACCCTATGTTGCCGGACACCCGACAGGCTCATCTGCACATCGACAGGGGAATCAATCCGGTAGAGCCTGGCCGTGAGTGAACGGAGATTTTTGAAAGTCACCTTTATCTCCTTCTCTCCCGTCAACGGGAAGGTACTGCTTCCCGACACCATGAACTCCGGTTGCGTAAGCCGAAGCAGCCGGTTCTCGAGCATGGCGATACGCTCATAGGAGGAGTGCTTCTCAATGGCGCGCTGCAACAGGGTATAAAGAGCCTTTGTCTTTTCTGCCTTGCCTCCCGCATCGCTCTCTGCTGTGATCTGTATATCATTTTCGCGCAAGTCAGCGATCCGGTCGATGATCTCCACGCTGAACGGGTCACCCTCCCACTTCTCCAGCATTTTTTCGAGCGACGGCAGTGCACAGGTTCCATAAGCAGGTTGCAGGCGCGTGAGCGACTCCAGCTTATCCAGTTCAGCGAGCAGCACCGATCGGCTCATTCCTCTCTCCAGCAGAGAAGCCAGGAGCTTCCGGTAGCTCTCATACAGCATCAGGTTGTACTCCCCCGGTTGCGGATCGAAAGAGAGTCGGACATAGGTTTCTGCCGGTGCAAAGAGTGACTCCGGCGCGATCTGCTTCTTTGCCAGCGTGCGGCTCAGATCCTCATCGCCCTCCATCCGCCCGTACTGCTCAATGGCACGTCGCGCCAGAAAATCGTATAGGGTGGGATAAAACCGCCGGGAATCGTTCCCCTCTTCCACCACCGCTGCATAGGATGCCACCGCAACCGCTTCCAGCTGCTCCCTGTCGGCCATCGATGCCACCAGATGCTCCGTCGCCCTGTCATAGAAGATGTTGCGCGTCCACTCCTTCATGTCGGCAGGGATGTAGCCGCGCAGTTCCGTGCGCTGGCGGATCCGCCATTGGTCTCGCTGGTAATATTGCAGATAGAGCTCACCCAGCATAGAGTGCAGCACCGCCCGCTCCGCCACGTCGCTGCTCTTCTCCAGCATCCCCTGCAGCCGGTTAAAAACCAGCGTGTCGTTCTCCGCATCGATTGCCAGGTCGTACTTCCCCAGGTGGATCAGCGCCTTGATCATCTGGGGACTGTTTTGCTCACTGACCGCCAGGAGGAGGATCCGGTTCACTTTCTCTGCAGCCGATTGCGGCAAGGATTTTTTTTCCAGTGCAGCCACCTCCTCCCAGTGACGCGCATAATCGTTCGGGGTCATCATATTTTTTTGTTGCGCAGACATCCCGCCTGCGTAGATAAACAGGAGAATGATCAGGGTTATTCGTTTCATATTGTTTCTCTGTAGGTTTAATAGA
>JAQVWR010000039.1:0-8189 GCA_028709605.1 Proteiniphilum sp. | reverse complement strand
CCAGTGACGCGCATAATCGTTCGGGGTCATCATATTTTTTTGTTGCGCAGACATCCCGCCTGCGTAGATAAACAGGAGAATGATCAGGGTTATTCGTTTCATATTGTTTCTCTGTAGGTTTAATAGAGTCATTTAGGGAGCATACATTCCGGCTTCATCACCACTCCGATCCGCTTCTTGCCGTTGATCTTGATGCACATCGGCCGATCGAACCGCACATGCCGGACAAACGGTGTCTCTTGTACTGCCGGGAGGCTGTTGAGGAACGGTTCATCGAAGAAACCGTCGTTTTCGAGAAACGGGTTCACCGTGAAGTAACCCACCCCGAAAGAGGTGAGGTTCTGGAAGAAGTGGGTACCCTGGCTCGGCTCGATGCGGTAGTTCTCCATGCCCGACTCCACGATCACCCGTGCCATCGAGATGTGGGGCCACTTCACCGGGATGCCCAGCCAGGGATCGGACGATCCCCAGCGGCCGGGACCTACCAGCACGTAGTTGTTGCCGGCTTCAATAAAGGCATGGTTAATCTGCTCGATCTCACGGGCAATCAAAGAGTTGTGGAAGGCGTTAAATACATCGCTCCGAACATACACCACATCATGTACATCGCTTGAGATACCATTTCCCAGGGCATTCCGCGAATAGAGGATCGTCTGTTGCGGATCCACCTTCTCCAGGTTCTCATGCACCACCTCGCGGCTGTCGACGATGGGGCGGATCTGCAGGACATAGAAGGAGGCAAACTGATTGTCGCGGATGTCGACCGCGAATTCGATCTCCACCGGGCGGCCCATCTCCTTCTGTCCGGCTTTGAGCAGCTTCTCCAGGATTTCGTTCAGGGGGAACATGTCGTGCTGCAGGATATTGGCAAAAGAGATAATCTTCCTTCCCCCTTCATAGTAACCATCGCGAATGATCTGATCCTGCGGGTCGTAGGTAGAAGCCACATAGCGCAGCGGCCCCTGTTCCGCCTCTTTCAGGCGCAGCTTGAGCAGGTTGAAGCCGTCGTCGATGGTAAAATCTTTCGACACCGAGTCGAGGTCGAGCGCATAGTACTGCGTCTGCGTATCCCTGAGCGCCAGATCGAGGGAGCTGAGCTGCAGGATGCGGGCCGCATGCAGCGGAGAGAAACGCAGGCCCATGTTGCCGTCCATAATATACTTACCCAGTCCGAAGGCCATGTTGACGATGCCGTCCTCGGTGCGTTCGTTGCCAATAGGATAATAGTTGATGGATCGCGCAACGCCCGAGATGGCAGGGTAGAACTGGCTGCCGTACTGCGATCCCACCACCTCCTGCAGCACAATCGCCATCTTCTCCTGATCGATCAGGTTGTGCGTGGCAGCCATATAACTCTTGCTGTCACGGTAGAACACCGAGGCATAGACCGCCTTGATGGCGTTGCTCAGCAGGCGCACCATCTCATACTTATCGTTCACGTAGGGGATCATATAAGTGGAGTAGATGCCGGCGAAGGGTTGATACTGTGAATCCTCCAGCAGGCTCGACGAGCGGATGGCAACAGGGCTGTCGATGGCGTCGAAGAATACCAGAAAGTCGCTCACCAGCCGCTTGGGCAGCTTAGCCGCCAGGAAATGCTTCAGGATATCCTCATCCTCCCGCTCCGAGAGGGCCACCGGGTAGAGGTTGTTGGCCTCCATGAACTCGTCGAACAGATCGGTACAGAGCACCACCGTCTTGGGGGTGGTAACCGGGAAATTGGGGTTGTTGTTCAGCTCCAGATGGGTCTTCACCATATAGCCGATAAAGGCAAGCCCCCTTCCCTTTCCTCCCAGCGACCCCTCGCCGATGCGGGCGAAGTTGGAGTACCGGTCGAACCGTTCTTTCTCAAAGACGGCCACCACACCGGCGTTCTTCATCCGTCGGTACTGGACAATGGTGGCGTGAATCAGCTCGCGTGCATCGTGCATGCTGGCATACTCCGACACGTCGATCTTCTTCAGCATCTCGGCCACGGGGAACATGGCACGGGAGTAAAAGAAACGGGAAAAGTGATTATGGGAGAGGTGATAATAGAGTGCATCGTCGGGTATGTTGCGAATGTTGATCTGCAGCTCCTTCAGGTTACGGATCCGGAAGATCTCCTCCTTCGTATGAGGGTCGGTGATGATGAAATCGCCGAAGCCCAGGTTCTCCTTGATGGCGCGACGCAGATCCTGCGGAAAAGTCTTGGAGTTCTTATCGATAAAGACATCGCTGAGACCCTCAATCTGTTTTCTGTTCTCCGACTCGGAAGAGGTAAAGATGATGGGAATATAGGTATCCTTCGTGCGGATCCACTCGCCTAACCGCTTGCCGGCCAGCTTATCCTTCTCCCCCTTCATCTGGAAGCTCATGTCGCTGATCACCCCCAGCATGTTGTCACCGTACTTCTTGTAGTAGGAGACTGCCTCCTCGTAGTTACGAGCCAGCAAGACCTTGGGACGGCCCCGCATACGCAGCATCCGCAAGTGATCGTTGAGCGCCTCCTTCGAGAACTCCTTCGATTCCGACAGCACAAACTTGTAAAGCAGCGGCAACGCCGAGGAGTAGAACCGCACCGAGTCCTCCACCAGCATGATGGTCTGCACCCCCACGGTCTTCACGTCATGCTCCACATTCATCCGGTCCTCCACCACCTTGATGATGGCCAGCAACAGGTCGGTATCGCCCAGCCAGCTGAAAACATAATCGATGCCACTCAGGTCCTCCCGGCTCAGCGAGCGGGTCACCGCTTTTGAAAAAGGGGTGAGCAGCACCACGTGCATGCCGGGGTAGCGCTCCTTGATCTGTATCGCCAGCTCGAACGCATCGCTGTTGTCAATATTGGGCATGCAGATCACCAGCTCATAGTGATTCTGCTTCAGCTCGGCAAGCGCTTCCCTGTTGTTGTTCACCTGTGTGAAGCGCGGCGGGTAGCGCAGGTTGAGGGAGACGTACTCATTGAAGATCTGTTCATCGACACGGCCATCATCCTCCAGCATAAACATGTCGTAACGGGAAGCTACCAACAGGATGTTGTAGATCCGCTTGTTCATCAGCTTCACAAAAGGGGTATCGCGAAAGCGGAGTTGGCTGATATCATGGGCTTTGATAACCGATTTGGGTGTCTTCATTTTCATCTGGTTCCGTTATTTCCTGCTTCTGTTCCTTTTCTTGTTACCGGATACAAACATAGGAATTTTTTTTGTATATTTGTTTGCCATTCGGAATGGGAAAGTCACACCGACTGCTCCGGTGGCAGTTATTGAACTGAACCAATGCAAATGATACCGAAAAGAGCCCCCCTGTATTTCACCCTGTTTTCTCTGCTCACTGCTGGCGGGGTGCTGTTGATAGCACTGACCTCCTGGAATTACCTTGCGAAGAGCGAGACAGAGCGGCCGTTAGTGCTCTCCATGACCGCCTCGGTGGAAGTACCGGAAGCAATGACTTTTGCCGGCGAGCAGATCACCTTCGACCGGTACGACAAGCGGGAACGGCTGGACAGGGAGCTGAACAGCTTCACCTACTTCCACTCTACCACCCTGTTGCTTTTTAAGCGGGCCAACCGTCTCTTCCCCGTGATCGAGCCGATCCTGGAGCAACAGGGGTTACCCGACGATCTGAAGTACCTGGCGGTGATCGAGAGCAACCTCGATGTGCGGGCGGTCTCGCCGGCCAGGGCGGCAGGACTGTGGCAGTTTCTGCAAAGCACGGGCAAGCAGTACGGCTTGGAGGTAAGCAGTGAGGTGGATGAGCGATACCATGTGGAGAAGTCGACGGTGGCCGCCAGCCGCTATCTGCGCGATGCCTACCGCAAATATGGGAGATGGAGCGCCGCCGCGCTTGCCTACAACGGGGGACAGGCACGCATCACCCATGAGCTGGCCAGCCAGGGAACAACCGACGCCCTGGACCTGTGGTTAGTTGAGGAGACCTCCCGCTACTATTACCGGATGCTGGCCCTCAAGCTGGTCTTCGAGCACCCGCAACAGTACGGCTTCATCATCAAACCGGATCACCTCTATAAACCGATGACATTCAGAGAGGTCACGATCTCTTCTCCGATCCCCGACCTGGTCGCGTTCGCCCGCGAGCAGGGAGTCACCTATGCCCAGCTGAAGGAATTTAACTCCTGGCTGCGGGACACGAAGCTGACCAATCCCTCGGGCAAAAGCTATACCCTGCTGATCCCCACAAAAGAAGATCTCTATTATCGCAAGGGAGAAAAGCGAAAAGTACACAACAAAGGGTGGGTTGCGGAGTAAACATTTCGAGGCGATCAATCGTTTATACAGACTATGGCATCTGAAACGGAACAGATACGGGTATACGGTGCCCGTGTACACAATCTGAAAAATATCGACGTCACCATCCCGCGCAATGCCCTCACCGTGATCACCGGCCTGAGCGGCAGCGGCAAGTCGTCACTCGCCTTCGACACCATCTTTGCCGAGGGACAGCGCCGTTATATTGAGACCTTCTCGGCTTATGCCCGCGGCTTCCTCGGCAAGATGGAACGTCCCGACGTGGACAAGATCACCGGCCTGAGCCCCGTCATCTCTATCGAGCAGAAGACCACCAACAAGAACCCCCGCTCCACCGTGGGTACCGCCACCGAAATCTACGACTTTCTCCGCCTGCTTTACGCCCGCGCAGGCGAGGCTTACTCCTACCTCACCGGGGAGAAGATGGTGAAGTACACCGATGAACAGATCTTAGAGCTGATTCTGGAGAAGTACATCGGGAAGAAGATCTACATCCTGGCACCGGTAGTGCGCAACCGCAAGGGACATTACAAGGAGCTGTTCGAACAGATCCGCAAGAAAGGATACCTTTACGTGCGGGCCGACGGTGAGATCAGAGAGATCCTTCCCGGCATGCGGGTAGACCGCTACAAAAACCACAGCATCGAGATCCTGATCGATAAGCTAGTGGTGTCGAACCGGTTCGCCGACAAGCTGAAGGCCAGCGTGCGCACCGCCATGAAGCAGGGAGCGGGTCTGATCCTGATCCAGGATGTGGAGGAGGGCGGGGTGCGCCACTACAGCCGCAGCCTGATGTGTCCCACCACGGGGCTGTCGTACAGCGAGCCGGCCCCTCACAACTTCTCCTTCAACTCACCCCAGGGTGCCTGTCCCCGCTGCAAGGGCATCGGCACGGTCGACCAGATCGATATTGAGAAGATCATCCCCAACCCGGAGCTGAGCATTGCCGGCGGAGGGATCACCCCCTTGGGCAAGGAGAAGAGCAACCTGCTCTTCTGGCAGATCGCCGCCATATGCGAGAAATATGGTGTGACGCTGAAAACGCCGATCAGGGAGATGCCTCAGGAGGCGGTCGATGAGATCATGCAGGGCACCAATGAGCGACTGAAGATCAAGAACGAGTCACTGGGCAGCTCCAACTATATGGTCACTTACGAAGGGGTAGCCAAATATATTGAGATGCAACAGGAGGAAGATGCCTCAGCCACCGCACAAAAGTGGGCCGGCCAGTTTATCACCACCTCCGTCTGTCCCGAATGCCACGGACAGCGCCTCAACAAGGAGGCGCTCCACTTCCGCATCAACGAAAAGAACATCGCCGAGCTGGCGGAGATGGGCATCCGGGAGCTCTATGACTGGATCATCCGCTCCGAATCGGCGGTCACCGAGAAACAACGGCTGATCGCCGGAGAGATCAAGAAGGAGATCCTCACCCGCCTACAGTTCCTGCTCGACGTGGGGCTCGGCTACCTCTCTCTCTCCCGCACCACAGCTTCGCTCTCGGGCGGTGAGAGCCAGCGCATACGGCTGGCCACCCAGATCGGATCACAGCTGGTCAACGTGCTCTATATCCTCGACGAGCCCAGCATCGGCCTACACCAGCGTGACAACCACCGTCTCATCGACTCGTTGCGTAAGCTGCGCGACTCAGGGAACTCGGTAGTGGTGGTAGAGCACGACAAGGATATGATGCTGGCATCCGACTATATCGTGGACATGGGTCCCTTTGCCGGCGAGCGGGGCGGCGATGTGGTGTTCGAGGGAGAGCCCGCGGAAATGCTCACGCACAACACCCTCACTTCCAACTACCTCAACGGCAAGTTGGAGATAGCTCTACCGGAGAAGAGGCGCCCCGGGAACGGTAAGACGCTGGTCATCGAAGGGGCCTCGGGCAACAACCTGAAAGAGGTGACCGCCACCTTCCCCTTGGGGACACTGATCTGTGTAACCGGCGTTTCCGGCAGCGGCAAGTCGACCCTGATCAACGAAACGCTGCAACCCCTCCTCAGCCAGCAGTTCTACCGCTCACTGAAAGATCCGCTGCCCTACAAGAGAGTGAAAGGAGTCGAGCAGCTCGACAAGGTGGTGAGCGTCGATCAGTCGCCCATCGGACGTACCCCCCGCTCCAACCCCGCCACCTACACCGGCGTCTTCTCCGATATACGCAATCTCTTTGCCGGCATGCCGGAGGCGAAGATCAGGGCCTACAAACCGGGGCGATTCTCCTTCAACGTGAAGGGAGGCCGTTGTGAGGAGTGCAGCGGCAACGGCTACAAGACCATTGAGATGAACTTCCTTCCCGATGTGATGGTGCCCTGCGAAGTGTGCCACGGCAAGCGCTACAACCGGGAGACGCTGGAGGTGCGCTTCAAGGGAAAATCGATCGCCGACGTGCTGGAGATGAGCATCAACGAGGCAGTCGGCTTCTTCGAGAATGTGCCCAATATCTTGCACAAGATAAAGGTGTTACAGGAGGTAGGACTGGGATACATCAAACTGGGGCAGTCCTCCACCACCCTCTCGGGAGGGGAGAGCCAGCGGGTGAAGCTGGGCACCGAGCTGGCCCGCACCGACACCGGCAACACCCTCTACGTACTGGATGAGCCGACCACCGGCCTTCACTTCGAAGACATCCGCGTGCTGCTGGGCGTCCTCAACAAGTTAGTAGACAAGGGGAACACGGTCATCGTCATCGAGCACAACCTCGACATCATCAAGTGTGCCGACCACATCATCGACCTGGGCCCCGAGGGCGGAGAGAAGGGAGGAGAGATCCTTGCCACCGGCACGCCGGAGGAGATTGTCCGCAACGGGGAGAGCTATACCGCTCATTACCTGCGGGAGGAGTTGCGCCGGAGCAGATGAACGTTAAAAAAAGAGATTGGTTGAACATTTGGAGAAACACATTGTTTAGTGAGTACAAAGAATGATTACCCGGAATCTGTTTAAACAGACAATATTATATGGCAAATATCACTTTCAAAGGCAACCCTGTACACACCATCGGCCAACTGCCACAAAGAGGCATCGCTGCTCCCGATTTCACACTGGTGAAAGGCGATCTCTCTGAAGCACGCTTGTCGGACTTTAAAGGCAAATATGTGGTGCTGAACATTTTCCCGAGTCTCGACACGGGGGTTTGTGCCGCGTCGGTACGCCGTTTCAACAAGGATGCTGCCACACTGCCCGACACAGTGGTGCTGGGGATATCAGCCGACCTGCCGTTTGCCGCAGGACGTTTCTGCAGCATGGAAGGAATAGAGCATGTAGTGACTCTTTCCTGCTTCCGCGACGAAGCTTTTGGCCGGGATTACGGGCTACTGATGACCGACGGTCCGCTGAGAGGCCTGCTGGCCCGCGCCGTGGTGGTGGTCAACCCCGAGGGCAAGGTGATCCATACGGAACTGGTTCCTGAGATTGCACAGGAGCCTGATTATCATTCTGCAATCAACTCGATAGTGTAGTTTGTTTCATGAAGATTGTGTTAACAAGGGGAGTCTGCGAAGTGATTCGCGGACTTCCCGCTTTATGCACAACCTGCCAAAAAGACAATCCATTTATTTTAATCTACCGTTCTTTTTTTTACATTTGTATATTCATTCACACATCACACTTTCACCTGGTCAGAAAATCGCAGAAAAACAGATGAACCGCTGTATGAACAGGTTGAAACGAGAACACTATGGCTAAAAGAAAAAGGAAGAGAACTTCCGCATCGAAAAAAAAGAACGTCAACCGGTTTGCATTCCTCCAGAACGAACGCGTTCATTTTCTGACAGGGGTGGTGATCGCTTTCACCGGAATCTTTCTGTTGCTGGCAATCATCTCCTTCTTCTTTACCGGAGCAGCCGACCAGAGCAGGGTACTCAACCGTTCCTTCTTCGAGCTGATCCGATCTGGCAGTTCAGGGGTTGACAACTGGACCGGTGCCGGCGGAGC
>JAQVWR010000115.1 GCA_028709605.1 Proteiniphilum sp. | reverse complement strand
TCAAATGTGTCAGATCTTCCGGATGCGGACTCCTCTGACAAAATGGCATGTTCCCTTTTCTAAGATCAGGTCGGCCCGGAAACGGGTGGGGAGGATGTTCTGCTGGAGGTTCACCAGGTTGATCTCATTCCATACCTTGTTGGCAAACTTCATCAGCCGCTTTTCGGAGTAAGAGGCATAACGGTGGAAGTAGGATTCCGGATCACGAAAGGCGGTTTGCTGCAGTTTCTTGAAGCGCTCCAGGTACCATTCTCGCAGGTCGCGTTCGCTGGCGTCGACATAGATGGAGAAATCGAAGAAGTCGGAGACAAACACCCTGCGCTTCGGCTTCTTTCCCGTGGTTACCTGCAGCACGTTGATCCCTTCCACAATCAGGATGTCGGGACGCACGATGGTCTGCACCTTCCCCTCCATCACATCATAGTAGAGGTGTGAGTAGAGGGGTACCTCGAGGGTATCTTTGCCCGATTTGACGCTGGCTAAGAAAGCAAGCAGCCGTTTTGCATCGTAGCTCTCTGGGAAGCCCTTGCGGTTGAGGATGCCTCGCCGCTGCAGCTCCTCGTTGGGGTAGAGGAACCCGTCGGTGGTGATCAGCTCCACCCTGGGCTGGCCCGGCGTCATGGAGAGCAGCTTCTGCAGCACGCGCGCCGTGGTGCTCTTCCCCGCCGCCACGCTGCCGGCAATGCCGATGATGTAGGGAATGGGCTTGCTGGTGTTGTCGAAGAACTGATCCCGCTCATTATGCAGGTTGCGGTAGTGCGTCAGGTGGATCTGCAGCAGCCGGATCATCGGGATATAGATCTCCTCCACCTCTTCGGTGGTGAGCGGCTCGTTGAGGGCCTGCAGGCGGGTGAGGTCGATGCCGGAGATTGGAAACATGGGGTGCTCTTCCAACTTGCGCCACTCTTCGCGGGTGAAAGCGCGGAAGGGGGAATAGGTAACCTCGTAGGCTTTATTCATTTGTCTCGTTCTTTTTTCACTGCAAATATACAGAAAAACCTGCTGGTTCAAACAGCATTTGGGTGCCACTCTTCTGTATGTATGCTATTCCTGTATGGCAACCCTCCGGATGCAAAGAGGGAATATCCGGGAAGGATACCCCCTCTTTCTTTCGAATTCTCTGATCAGTGCGGCATCAGATCATCTCAAAGCTGCGCTTCACAAAGCTGCTGAGTGCCTCTCCTTTCAGCAAGCCGCCGGCAAGCAGTGCCAGGTCGATCATCTGTTTCAGCTTCGCATCGGCCGTGGTTGCGGCCATCAGCTCTGCCTTCTCCAGGGTTTCACTTTGGGCGATCAGCTTTTTGATGTAGGGGTGATCCGCATTCAATACCACCTGATAACTGTCGGGCATCTCTCCGTAGAAAGCCATCTGTTGCTGCAAGGCTGCCATCTCCTTCATGCGGCGCGAGAATTCGTTCTGTGTGATCTGAACCGGTTTGGACGCTTCCCCCAGCGCCTTGAAGTCGACACTGAACTCGGTCTTCTCCATTGCAGGCAGCTGTGTCTTCACCGTCTCGGTGAGCGATTCCTTCTGCTTGTTACTCAGCTCCACCTTCGCGCTCTCCTCTTTCTCAATGATATGCTCAATGATGTCGCTGTCCACCCGCACGAAGCGTGTTTTTTCCTGTTTCTGCTCCAGAAGTCCCATCCAGTGGACATCGAGCTGGCCGTCCATCAGGAGAACATCATATCCCTTCTCTCTGGCGGCATCGATTGGGCCATATTGCTCCTGTCGGTCGCTCGCGTAGAGCCAGATGAGATCGCCGTTCTTGTCGGTCTGTGAACCCTTGGTCAGCTCCCTGTACTCCTCCAGGGTGAAATACTTCTGCTCGCTGTTCTTTACCAGGGCAAATTTGGCAGCCCGGTCGTAGAATTTCTCCTCGGAGAGCATGCCGTACGCGATGAAGAGCTTCAGGCTGTCCCACTTCTCCTCAAACTGTGCGCGCTCCTTTTTGAAAAGTTCCTCCAGCTTGTCGGCCACCTTCTTGGTGATATGGTTGGAGATCTTCTTCACGTTCTGGTCGCTCTGCAGATAGGAGCGTGAAACATTCAGCGGGATATCGGGCGAGTCGATCACACCGTGCAGCAGGGTCAGGAACTCGGGGACGATCCCCTCGACCGAGTCGGTCACAAAAACCTGGTTGCTGTAGAGCTGTATCTTGTTGCGTTGCAGCTCTAAGTTGCTCTTGATCTTCGGAAAGTAGAGGATGCCGGTCAGGTGAAACGGGTAGTCTACATTCAGGTGGATCCAGAACAGCGGCTCATCGGTGAATGACAGGGGGTAGAGGGTGCGGTAGAACTGCAGATAATCCTCATCTTTCAGCTCTGCCGGCTTTTGCTTCCAGAGCGGGTTCACCTCGTTGACCACATTGTCTTCTTCGGTATCGGTGTATTTCCCGTCTTTCCACTCCTGCTTCTTCCCGAAGACCACCGGTATCGGCAGAAATTTGCAGTATTTTTTCAGCAGCGATTCAATCTTCTCCTTCTCCAGAAACTCCTTGTTCTCCTCGTCAATATGGAGGATGATGTCGGTGCCGCGATCCTCTTTGTTGACCTCCTCCATGGTGAACTCCGGTGAGCCGTCGCATGACCATTTCATAGCGGGGGCATCCTCTTTGTGCGATTTTGTGACGATTTCCACCTTTTTTGCAACCATAAAGGTGGAATAGAAGCCCAGCCCGAAATGGCCGATGATGGCGTTGGCGTTGTCCTTGTAACGGTCCAGAAAATCATTCGCCGAGGAGAGCGCAATCTGGTTGATATACCTGTCCAGTTCTTCGGCACTCATGCCGATCCCCCGGTCGGAGACCGTGAGCGTTTTCTTCTTTTTGTCGACGGAGACCCTGACCGAGAGGTCTCCCGCATTGCCTTTGAATTCTCCCACATCGGAGAGAGTCTTGAGTTTCTGTGTGGCATCGACCGCATTCGATACGATCTCGCGCAGAAAGATCTCATGATCACTATAGAGAAACTTTTTGATGATGGGGAAGATGTTGTCGGTGGTGACACCGATCTGTCCTTTTTGTACCATATGCTCGTTATTTTAAGGGTTGTTTCAGTTGCAATGAATTTTGCAAATAGTGTGCCACAGATGCAATTTCCCCTATTCCCTGGAAGATGGAGGATTGCCGGCTGATCTCCTGCTTACCGGTTTATTGATACAATTGATCGGTAATTGATGCCTTTCATTCCTCCGTTTTTTCCAATAAGTACCGTGAAAATCAGCAGGATAATAGGGGGAATTTGTTTATTAACAATCATTAATCGTTTTTCATCCCGAAAACAGGGATGGTTTTGAATATATATTTTTATATTTGCAAGGACAACGGTCATTTAACACAACAAAAAGTCATCGCTTATGAAGACAAAACTTTCTTTCGAAAAACAGCTGTTGAGTCTGCAGGACAACATGTTCAATTTCGCACTGACACTCACTGCCGACCGGGAAGAAGCGAAGGATCTGTTGCAGGAGACGACGCTCAGGGTCTTGGATAACAGGGAAAAATATTACGAGAATGTGAACTTCAAAGGTTGGGTTTTCACCATCATGCACAACATATTTGTGAACAATTACCGCAAAATCGTAAGAAGTCAGACCATTATCGATAAAACAGAGAATCTCTATCATCTGAATCTTCCGCAGGACTCGGGCTTTGATACCCCTGACGGGGCCTATACCATCAAGGAGATCAACAAGGCGATCAACAGTTTCACCGATGAGTATAAGGTGCCTTTTTCGATGCATGTCTCCGGATTCAAGTATGAGGAGATTGCCCGGCACCTGGAGTTGCCCATCGGCACGGTGAAGAGCCGTATCTTCTTTGCCCGTAAAAGGCTGCAGGAGATGCTGAAGGATTTTCGGTACTATGCAGAATGATGAAACGATCCACACAGTGAAAAAACCTCTTTCCCGGAAAGAGGTTTTTTCATGTCCAATAAATCGGGTATCTTTGCACCCGCAAAGTTTGATTGTTTGCAAAGAGGTTATGCATCGTAAAAGATTATAAAATGGAGATTGTCTGGTTATTGTTGTCGCTTGTGATTCTTTATTTCGGTGCCGAAGGGTTGGTGTCGGG
>JAQVWR010000038.1 GCA_028709605.1 Proteiniphilum sp. | reverse complement strand
TAAAAGGGGGCATGGGGCTCAATATCGGACTCGGACTCGGCCTGAGCATGGCTTATATCCTCTTTATGACCGTCAGTTCCACCTTTGCGGTAAAAGGAGGCATGAGCCCCTTTGTCGCCGCTTGGATTCCTAATATCATTTTCATTCTGATCGCCATGGTCCTCTACCGGAAGGCACCGAATTAGCGATCAGCTTTCAGCTTGCAGCGGTCAGCTTTCAGTTCTTTTAGGAGCAAGATTCGTAACGGCAGCGGTCAATTACCAAGTAGTGCAAGTTTCGCAGATTGATTTCATAACGTATGCAACTAAACAGGAGACATTCCGATGTTTTGCGAGGTCCCCGGTAGATAAATTTTCCAATAACAATGAAAACGTTCCTCCTCTCTTTGCTTCTGGCAACTGCGGTTATGCTGCAGGCACAGACAAAATACCCTACCATCGTGATCGAGACCAACTACGGCATCATGAAGGCGATGTTGTACGACGACACCCCCCGTCATGGCGACCACTATATGCAGCTGATCAGCCAGGGCTACTTCAACAACACCCTCTTTCACCGGGTGGTGAAGCATTTCGTGATCCAAGGTGGGGCGCAGGACTCCCGCAATGCTCCTCCGGGGGCACAGATCGGCAGCGGCCGCACCGATATGGAGCTGATGCCGGAATTCAGGGAGCACCATTTTCACAAGAAAGGGGCGCTGGCAGCTCCGCGGAAAGGAAACAACGAGAACCCCCAAAAGAAATCGGATGCCTCCCAGTTTTATATTGTACACGGGAGAGTTTACACAGAGGGACGTCTCGACAGCACCGAGATGAGCGTGAACATCCCCATCAAGAATATGATCATCCGCACCCACTACTCCCCTCACAAGGAGGAGCTGGCCAGGCTCAAGGAAAGTGATCCGCGGGGATTCAACACCCTGCTCGACTCAGTGCTGGCCATTGTGGATTCACTTTACGCCGCCGCACCGGATAAGTTCTTCTGGCCGCAAGGGTTGAAAGAGACTTACACCACCATTGGCGGTGTGCACCATCTCGACGGGGAGTATACCGTCTTCGGGGAGGTGACCGAGGGACTGGAGGTGATTGACAGGATCGCCGCCCTGGCGGTAGATGGCAACAGCCGTCCCATCAGCGATGCGAAGATCATCCGTGTCTATGCGGAGGAGTGATGTGCCTTCCGGAGACCCATCACCTGATATTCTCCCGCACCTCCGTTAGGAACCCTTTCATCCCCTCGCTGTCTTTTTGTTCAATGATGGCCAGCAGTTCTTTCAGCTTCTCCCGGATCTTTGTCAGCTGACCCGGTGTATAGGGGTTGAAAAGGATCTCGGTGAGCAGGAAGTCATCTTCCGAGAGCAATCCCTGCGCTATCTGCATATGCTTCCTAAAGGTGGTGCCCGGGGCCTCCTGGTGTTTCATCACGGAGGCAAACACCAGCGTGGAGGCAAAGGGGATGGAGAGCGAATAAGCAATGGTCTCGTCGTGTTCGCGGAAGGAGTATTCAAACACGTTCAGCTTAAGGTGCCGGTAGAGATCGCGGAAGAAGACCTTTCCCAGGTGGGAGGACTCCGAAATGATGATCGCGTTCTGGCTGCTGAGATCGTTCAGACTGGCAAAAGTAGGGCCGAACATGGGATGTGTAGAGACATAGGGGCGCGTACGCTCGCGATAGAACTCCTCCAGCCCGGTCTTCACCGACGCAATATCGCTCAGGATGCAGGTCTCCGGCAGATAAGGCAGTACCGACTCGAAAGCAGCGATCGTATATTTGAGCGTAGCAGCATTGATCACCAACTCGGGTGCGAACGCCTCCACCTCCGCCGGATCGGTCATCCGCTCTGTGTTGTATATGAACCGCAGTTTGAGCGGGTCGGTGTCCAGCACCGCCACCTCATGATCAAAACTGAGTACATCGGCAAAGAAGGAGCCCATCTTGCCGGCTCCAAGAATCAATATCTTCATTTTTTTGGATTTAGGGGTTACTTTTTAGCCTTCTCCATCACCTCCATCTGCTGACGTACCGACTCAGCATGAATCGCTTCCAGCACCTTCTTCACGAAGTCGCCCGACATCTCCATCCGCTCACCCTGATAGGCACGATCGGTCAGGATCTGATCATAACGCTGCGTCTGCAGAATCGGCATGCCATGCTCCAGCTTGTACTGGCCGATCTCCCTCGATACGCGCATACGCTTGGCCAACAGCTGCAGCAACTCATTGTCGAGGTCGTCAATCTGGTCGCGCAGCACGGAGAGATCCTCTGTGGTCTGCATTGTATCACGGATCACGATGGCGTTGAGGATCTCCCTCAGGGTGGCGGGGGTGATCTGCTGTGCCTTGTCGCTCCACGCCTCATCGGGAGAACAGTGCGACTCGATGATCAGTCCCGAGTAGTTGAGATCCATGGCCTGCTGGCTGATCTTGAAGATCAGGTTGCGGGCTCCGCCGATATGGCTCGGGTCACAGATGACCGGCAGGGTAGGAAAACGACGCTTCAGCTCGATAGGGATATGCCATTGCGGAAGGTTGCGGTAAATTGTCTTATCGGAGGTGCTGAAGCCGCGATGGATCACCCCCAGCTTCCGGATGCCTGCATTGTAGAGTCGTTCGATGGCGCCGATCCAGAGCTCCAGGTCAGGATTCACCGGGTTCTTGATCAGAATGGGGATATCCACTCCCCTGAGCGTGTCGGCGATCTCCTGCACCGCGAAAGGATTGGCTGTAGTACGCGCCCCGATCCAGAGCATATCCACCCCGTATTTCAATGCCTCATAGACATGCTTCTCGGTTGCCACCTCGGTGGTCATATACATACCGGTCTCTTTTTCCGCCTGCATCATCCATTTCAGGGCGGGACTGCCTATCCCTTCAAACCCGCCGGGCTTGGTGCGGGGCTTCCACACCCCGGCCCTGAAGATCTTCACTCCCACCGCGGCCAGCTGGCGTGCGGTGGTCATCACCTGCTCTTCCGTTTCCGCACTACAGGGGCCTGCAATCACCAACGGCCTCTTTGCATCTATGCCCGGTAACAAAATTGATTCAAATTCCATATGATCAGTTGTTTTTTTGTTTTTCCCCATTCCGCATTTTCAATCTTTCCTCTTTACATACTCTTCAATGCGCCGGTATGCTTCCCCGAGTCTCTCCACGGAAGCACCCAGCGAGATCCGGATAAACCGTTCCCCGTTACTGCCGAAGATAAAGCCGGGCGTGAGAAACACCCGGGCATGGTGTAACAAATCATTGACTACTGTTTCACTGCCTGCCCCATCTGCCGGCAGCTTTCCCCACACGAACAGTCCTGTCTGTAACGGATCGAAACTACAGTGCAGCAACTGCATAATCCGCTCAGCCCATCTGCGGCGCTCACGGTAGATCCGGTTCATCTCAGCATGCCACTCGCTGCTGTTCGATAAAGCGGCTACCGTAGCCAGCTGCATTGGCTTGAACTGACCACTGTCAATGTTGCTCTTCGCCTTGAGTACCCACTGCACAAACTGTGTGTTGGAAGCCAGCATGCCCATGCGCCACCCCGACATGTTGTGCGATTTACTCAGGGAGTTCAGCTCGATACAGATATCCTTCGCCCCCGGAACAGACAATATGCTCATAGGATGCTCATTCAGAATAAAGCTGTAGGGGTTATCGTGGCAGATCACGATCTGGTGCTTCCGTCCAAAGTCCACCAGCTTCTCAAAGAGATCCCTCGTCGCATTGGCCCCGGTAGGCATATTGGGATAGTTGACCCACATCAGCTTTACCCGGGAGAGGTCTTTTTTCTCCAACGCCTCAAAATCAGGCTCCCAGCCTTTCTCTTCCAGCAGGTCATACTCTCTCACATCCGCCCGCAGCAACTGCGACACCGACCGATAGGTAGGATAACCGGGATTAGGCACCAGCACTCCGTCACCCACATTGAGGAAGGTCATCGAGATATGGAGGATGCCCTCCTTTGAGCCGATCAGCGGCAACACCTCCGCAGGTGTCAGCTCCACACCGTAGATCCGTTCATACCAGTCGCCATATGCTTTCCGTAACTCGGGAATACCGGTATAGGGCTGATAAGTATGCACATCCGGCCGGCGGGCGGTCTCACACAACGTGTCTATGGTCGCCTGTGAGGGCATGCGGTCAGGTGCTCCCACCGCTAAGCTGACCACATCTCTGCCTTCGGCATTCATACGCGCCACCTCGGCCAGTTTCACGGAGAAATAGTATTCCGAAATGGATTTGATATGTTCTGCGGGTTCAATCTTCATATGCTGTGATTCTTTTGCGATTCCTTTTCTCCGGCATTTTGCTCTTCCCTGTACTCCCCCAACACCTTCAGTTTGCTGATCAGCGGCGTGATGGCATCGAGCGATTGCCGGTAACGCTGATAATCGTCAAAGGTAAGATCAATATAGAACTGATACTCCCACTCCCTGCCGATGATGGGCAGCGACTGGATGCGGGTGAGGTTGATGCCGTAGAATGAGAGCACCGACAGTACTTTCGAGAGCGATCCCTGGTTGTGCGGCAGGACAAATACCAGTGATGACTTGTTGATATGATTGAGTTGCTGCACTTCGCGCAACATCTCCCCACGCGCCAGGATAAAGAAGCGGGTAAAATTCCGTTTGTTCGTCTCAATGCCGCTGGCTAGGATCTCCAAGCCATACATCTCAGCCGCCAGGCTGCTGCAAATGGTGGCAGTGGCGGGCAGCTCCCGCTCGCGGATCTCCCTGGCCGCAAGGGCCGTATCGTCATGCTCTACGAGCTTTACCCCCGGCAGTCCGTCGAGAAACGCCTCACACTGCATCAACGCCATGGGATGCGACATCACCTCCCGGAGCTCGCTGATCGTCGTTCCGGGAAGAGCGGACAAGGTATGGGTGATGCGCAGCTTATACTCGCCGGCGATCTGCAGACTGTGCTGCTTAAGCAGATCGTGGTTCGACAAAAGGCTTCCTGCAATGGTGTTCTCGATAGCCATGACGCCGATCAGCGCCGGATCCCTGTCGGCTTCCATAAAGATATCACGGAATGTATGGCAGGGAACGATCTCCAGCTCCTCTCCTCTGAAATAGTCGCGTGCCGCGATCTCATGATAGGCTCCCAGTCCTCCCTGTATGGCTACTCGTTTCATTGGCGATTGTTTTTACGCTATATGCAAAAAAAATCCCATCGTGTAATCGACAGGATTTTATTTATCTGATATGAATGTTCAACTTCTTCTCGTGTTACATATAAAATCCTGCCCTTACCTGCTAAAGTAAAAGTAAAACCAGAAAGCATATGCAAAAACGGAATGGTTCACTTTGTAATCATTTTGTCATGAATGAGTGCAAATGTACAATAATTTTTATTCACACAAATAAAAAAGTCAAAAAAAAGGGATAAAACTATATCCGTCCCATAAAATCCTCTTTTTTTTGCCGAAATGAACGCCAATTTGTGGTAAAATTTCTCTATATTTGCACATTCAAAAACCGAGAACTAATATTGATCACCCCAAAATTTGCATATAATGTTTAAAAATCATCCTAAAGGATTACTGGTGCTGGCTCTTACCAACATGGGTGAGAGGTTTGGATATTATACCATGCTTGCCATCCTTACCCTTTACATGCAGGCAAAATTCGGGCTCACCTCCGCGACCACAAGTATGATCTATGGAACTTTTCTGGCTTTGGTCTATTTTCTGCCTATTTTCGGGGGCGCTTTAGCTGACAAAGTGCTGGGTTATGGAAAAACGATTTTATTAGGAATCGTCGTAATGTTTGCAGGGTATCTACTATTATCAGTACCCTTGGAGAACAATTCCTTCGGAATGATCATGCTGATTGCTTCACTGCTTCTGATCTCCCTGGGGACAGGATTCTTCAAAGGAAATCTGCAAGCCCTGGTGGGAAAACTGTATGATGATCCGCGTTATAGTAAAAACAGAGACATCGCTTTTTCTATTTTTTACATGTTTATCAATATCGGTGCCTTCTTTGCTCCCAGCATGGCTAATGCTATCAACAATTCAGTGCTTAAGTCGGCCAATTTCACCTATGATGCATCCATCCCGGGGAATTATGTCGTTTTAAACGATGAAGCAAATGCCGTAGATAAAAACACCTTTATCCTGGAAAATCTCACTCCCGATCAACACACGTTACAAGGTAAAGAATTCGATGCCGTTCTTAGCCGCACAAAAAAAGAGCAAAAAACGATCTTTACGGAGGATATCGAGGGGGCTCTTTTCAGAATAAAAGCCGCGGGATTAAATCAGTACACCCAGTCAAAGATCATCACCGATCCGTCGATGACAATAAACAACACGGAATATGAACTTTTACAAAGCCGTGATCCTCATGATGCTGAGGCAAAAAACGCCGTAACAGCAAAAGTCAACGCAATTCATATTACCGATCCGAACTTAGGCGGGGGACCCCAGGATGACACCTTTGCCCGTAATTTCGGCTACAACTACGTAAACAAGTCATTATCTGCCTCATACAACCTTGCATTTGGGGTAGCTTGCTTCAGCCTGATCATATCGGCATTGATTTTCCTCTTGTTCAGAAAAACATGGAAAGGATCTGACAAAACTCAGAAACAAAAACTGGCAGAATCCCAATCGACCGGGAAAGAGGTTCGAGAGATGCCAAAAGAGGAGGTGAAAGAGCGACTTGTTGCCCTTTTCCTCGTATTTTTTGTAGTCATCTTCTTCTGGATGTCGTTTCATCAGAACGGTCTGACAATGACATTCTTTGCCCGCGATTACACGGTGAGTTCCATATCATCCGGTTGGACATTCTTCTTTCATTTACTACCGTTAATCTGCTTAATCGTGTTTTTATACGGTATTTATCTTTCAACGATCGGACTGCTGGGAGGGAAGCCCAATAAAAAAACGGGGATTATTCTGACAATTGCGGGCATTTTAGGGTTAGCCGGATACTATCTGCTCAATGTGAGAGGGGTAGATTTAATGACAAAAATCACCCCGCAAATCTTCCAGCAATTTAACCCGATGTTCATTGTCATACTCACACCGCTTACTGTTGCTCTATTCTCTTCATTGGCTAAAAAGAAAAAAGAGCCATCGGCGCCCCGAAAAATAGGGATTGGGATGGTACTTGCCGCGTTAGGTTTTGTAATCTTACAGGTTGGCTCGATCCATCTCCCTGCTCCATCTGAAATATCAGGAGTCTCAGACAGATTGGTATCTCCAGGATGGTTAATAAGCACTTATTTCGTCTTAACTGTCGCTGAACTATTTTTGAGCCCTATGGGATTATCCTTTGTTTCGAAAGTATCTCCTCCTCAATACAGTGGAATGATGCAAGGGGGCTGGCTTGCTGCTACAGCCATAGGGAACCTCCTGGTCGGTCTCATGGGCTACTTCTGGGACAAAATGGCATTGGTCGCTTTCTGGGGAGTACTGATTGCATGTTGTCTGCTCTCAGCTGTTTTCATTTTCTCGATTATGAGTCGTCTCGAAAAAGCTACCGGAGATGTGTAATGATTGCAATAAAAATCATACGGAAAACCGGTGGGGTAACCCCACCGGTTTTTTTACCGATCCTGTTCCACCCCTCCGAAGCTACTCGCCCTTTGAGAGATAAAAGCGATGGTTGAAAACTTGTACCCCTATCCCGAAACAGCCTCCCCTTTTTTCCGTATATTTGCCCCAGATAACCCCCGGGTAACAATATCATTCTATGCATCCATTTGTTCATTTACACGTCCACTCCCAATATTCGCTTCTCGACGGGCAGGCAAGCATTCAGCGTCTGGTCAACAAAGCAGCGGCTGACGGCATGAAAGCCATCGCCCTGACGGACCACGGAGCGATGTACGGCATCAAGGAATTCCTGAACTATTGCAACAAAAAGAACGCTCCACACAGGGCGGAGATAGGGAAACTGCGAAAAGAGATCGAGTCGCTGGGAACAGGAAATGAACCCGCCGGCAAAAGGGAAGAGCTCACCGATAAACTGAAGGAAACGGAGTGCAAGCTCTTTAAACCGATCGTAGGGTGCGAGTGCTATCTGGCACGGCGCGACCGTTTCTCCCAGTCGGACAAAATCGACGCCAGCGGATGGCATCTGGTAGTGCTGGCCAAGAACCTGAAGGGTTACCGAAACCTGATCAAGATCGTCTCCAAGAGCTGGACGGAAGGATTCTACTATCGTCCCCGCATCGACAAGGAGCTGCTGGAGCAATACCATGAGGGGCTGATCGTCTCCTCTGCCTGCCTGGGGGGAGAAATTCCCCGTAAGATCGACAGCGGGCAGATCAGTGAGGCGGAAGAGGCAGTGCAGTGGTACAAGAAAGTGTTCGGCGACGATTATTACCTGGAGTTGCAGCGCCACAAGACCGACCGGCCCGATGCCGACCGAACCACCTATCCCAAGCAGGAGCGGGTGAACCAAGAGCTGATCCGCATTGCACGGAAATATGAGGTGAAGCTCATTGCCACCAACGATGTCCATTTTGTGAACGAAGAGGATGCCGATGCCCACGACCGGCTCATCTGCCTCAGCACGGGGAGGGATTTTGATGATCCGGACCGGATGCGTTACACCAAGCAGGAGTGGCTGAAGACCAGCGAAGAGATGCACCGTATCTTTGCCGATATCCCCGAGGCGCTGACCAACACCCTGGAGGTAGCAGACAAGGTAGAATTCTATTCCATCGACCATGCGGCGCTGATGCCGTTCTACCCGATCGATTCCGCCTTCGGCACCGAGAAACAATACCGGGAGAAATATCCCGAACAGACGCTGATCAAAGAGTTCGGCAAGGAAACCTTCCACCGCCTGGGCGACTATGACAAGGTAATCCGGGTCAAGTTGGAGGCCGATTACCTCAAGCACCTCACCTTCAGGGGGGCTCACAGGCGCTATGGCGACGAGCTGTCGGAGGAGATCAAGGAGCGACTCAGCTTCGAGCTGAAGACCATCAAGCACATGGGATTTCCGGGTTATTTCCTGATTGTACAGGATTTTATCAACGCAGCCCGGGAGATGGATGTGGCCGTAGGCCCCGGCCGTGGATCCGCTGCCGGCTCGGCGGTGGCTTACTGTCTGGGGATCACCGACATCGACCCGTTGAAGTATGACCTGCTGTTTGAGCGGTTCCTCAACCCCGACCGCATCTCGATGCCCGATATCGACATCGATTTCGACGACGAAGGGCGTGGCAAGGTGCTTCGCTGGGTCACTGAGAAGTACGGCAACGAGAAGGTAGCCCACATCATCACCTACGGAACAATGGCCACCAAGTCGTCGATTCGTGACGTAGCCCGGGTACATAAGCTGCCGCTCTCCGAATCAAACCGGCTGGCCAAGCTTATCCCAGACAGGATCCCGAACGTGAAGAAAGTAAACCTGCAAGCAGCCATCGACAATGTACCGGAGCTCAAAGAGGCAGCCAACAGCAGCGATCCGCTGGTGAGAGATACCCTGAAATATGCAGGCATGCTCGAGGGAAACGTTCGCAATACAGGAGTACATGCCTGCGGCGTGATCATCGGACAGCGTGATATCTCCGACGTGGTACCCATCAGCACGGCCGAAGACAAGGAGACCAGGGAGAAGCTGCTGGTCACCCAGTACGAAGGGTCGGTGATCGAGGAGACCGGGTTGATCAAGATGGACTTCCTCGGCCTCAAGACCCTTTCCATCATCAAGGATGCGCTGACAACCATCGAGCAAACGTGCGGGGAGAAGATCAACATCGACACCATCGACATGAACGATGCGGCCACCTACCGCCTCTACTGCAACGGACAGACCACCGGCACCTTCCAGTTTGAGTCGGCCGGCATGCAGAAGTACCTCAAGGAGTTGCAACCCACTAAATTTGAGGATCTCATCGCCATGAACGCTCTCTACCGTCCGGGACCGATGGACTATATTCCCTCGTTCATTGCCCGCAAGCACGGCAGAGAGGAGATCAGCTACGACCTGCCCGTGATGGAGAAATACCTGAGCGAGACCTACGGCATCACCGTCTATCAGGAGCAGGTGATGCTTCTCTCGCGACTGCTGGCCGGCTTCACCCGCGGCCAGTCGGACGAGCTCCGCAAAGCGATGGGCAAGAAGATGATCGACAAGATGATGTCGCTCAAGGAGAAGTTCCTTGCGGGAGGAAAGAAGAACGGATATCAGGAGAAAATCCTCAATAAGATATGGGCCGACTGGGAGAAATTCGCCTCCTATGCCTTTAACAAGTCGCATGCCACCTGCTACTCCTGGGTTGCTTACCAAACCGCCTGGCTGAAGGCTAACTACCCGTCGGAATATATGGCGGCGGTGCTCTCCAACAACCTGAACAACATCACGGAGATCACCAAATTCATGGATGAGTGCAAGACGATGGGGATCAATGTCCTCTGTCCCGACGTGAACGAATCATTCCTGAAATTCTCCGTCAACCACCAAGGAGACATCCGTTTCGGGCTGGCTGCCATCAAGAGCGTAGGCCAGGGAGCCGTAAACGACATCATTGCCGAACGGACACAAAACGGTCCATTCTCAGACATTTTCGATTTCGTGGAACGGGTGAACCTCTCCTCCTGTAACAAGAAAAATATCGAGGCGCTGGCCCTCTCCGGTGCTTTCGACTCCCTGCCCGGTATCCAACGGGAGCAATTCTTCGCCTCCAACAACAAAGGGGAGGAGTTCCTGGAAACGCTGATCCGCTACGGCAACAAATTCCAGCAGGACAAACAGGAAGTCATGAACTCTCTCTTTGGGGATGACAGCTCATTCCAGATCGCCCGCCCGGAGATACCGCAGGCGGCACGCTGGTCCGACTTAGAGCGGCTGAACAAGGAGCGGGAGCTCATCGGCATCTACCTGTCGGCCCACCCCCTCGATGACTACGAGTTCATCCTGAAGTATGTATGTAATGCCGATACCGTGCGGCTGCAGGAACTGGATACCCTCAACGGATTGGATATCTCCTTCGGCGGTATCATCACTGCGGTACGGGAAGGACAAACCAAAAGGGGATCGCCCTATACCATTTTCAAAATCGAGGACTATGCGGGCAGTTACGAAATGGCGCTCTTCAGTGAGGACAGTGTCAACTTCGGCCGGTATGCGCGGGTCGGATTGTCGGTCTATATCGAGGGAAAAGTGCAACCCAAACGATACCGGGAGAATGAAACGGAGGTGAAGATCACCTCGATCGGGCTACTGTCGGAGATGAAGGATAAGCTGGTGTCGAAGATCACCCTGCAGATTCCTCTTACCGAACTGAATGACACCACGGTTACCGAATTATCGGCACTGGTGAAAAACAATTCGGGACATTCATTGTTATATTTCCAGATCATCGGAGAGGAACGGCATATGAACATCCGGCTATTTTCCCGCCCTACCCGGGTCAGGGTCAACAAGCATCTCGTCGATACCCTGAGAGATGAGCTGAATATCGAATTCAAGATCAATTAATCATATTCACAAACAAAACAGAGAAATATGGCTCTTCAAATTACTGACGCAAACATAGAAGAAGTGTTACAATCGGATAAACTGGTGGTGATCGATTTCTGGGCTGAGTGGTGCGGCCCCTGCAAGATGGTGGGACCGATCATTGATCAGATCGGCGAAGAATATAAAGACCGCGTGGTGGTCGGCAAACTCGATGTGGACAACAACGACGACACCACCTCTAAGTACGGCATCCGCAATATTCCTACCGTGCTCTTCCTCAAAAACGGAGAGGTGGTTGACAAGCTGGTAGGCGCAGGTCCCAAGAACATGTTCACCGACAAGATCGATAAACTGCTATAAAAAAACGCTCCGCCCTCCTTTCTCCCGGCAGGTCTGCCCTGCGACGGTTGAGAGCGGAGCACAGAGAACCCATACAAAAACATCCCGTTGATGATTCAAACGGGATGTTTTTGTATGGGGCAAACGATCAGTATTCGTCCTCATTGAAGAAATTTGTATATATTGATTATTAATATATTACACAATAATCAATGAAATTTGCGCAAACAAACCGCACCGTCTGGGATGGACTGAGGCGATAGGAGGAATTGGTGGACAAACATACCATAGGTATTATTAAACTTCATTGGGATAATAAATATCTAAAGTTATTCATTAGATTTATACCTTCTTTTTCTTCTTCAAGAGCCAATGCAACCCTTGAAAGTTCATCTGAATGTGTGTCCTTAAAATGAGTAAATGGGCTATCTGTTTCGAGCAGCAAGCGTTCTTTAGGTATTGATGTCAAAAAGGATTTAAACTTTTTTGAAGTCATCATAACCCCATTAACAGAAAAAAAGAAGCCTCTTTCTATTGCATAATGCAATTCTTCTTTAGTCCCAGTAAACCAATGAAGAATCGGTTTGAATCTAAAATTGTCGCCGACTATTTCCAATACTCGTTTTACTGCACAACGAGAGTGAATTGTTATTATCTTGCTACTATCATATCGACATCTTTCTACAAGTTCGCTAAAGAAAGCAATTTGTTCTTCTTTATGAGTGGTATCAACAAAGTCTAATCCAACCTCTCCAATATACCGTGCTTCTGATAAGAACTCCCACATTAATGGAATTTGCTTCTTATAAAGATGAAGTAGCTCTGGGTGAAAACCTAAAGCAAATCTAATATACTTACTTGCTATCTCAATTGATTCTTTTCTATATAAATCAGGAAGATTAGTAACTGCTATAGTATATATTTGCTTTTCTTCTATCTCACGAATTGCCTCTGATTTGTTTTTTTGTAAATCGAGATGAAAGTGCGTGTCGTATAAATATCCCATTAAAATAAATCTATAAAATCCTTTAGTTCTTTTATTCCTCTCTCATAAAGATTGGCATAATCCTGTTGATTGTTTTCAATTGGGCCAGACATCTGAATTGCCGCCATACTATCCTTAGGAATAGATAAGCCAAGTTTGTAAGATTGCAACACTTCTTTACCTGTTGGTGTATCATAATTGTGACGATAACATGAGGTATCCTCTAAATGCGCTGCTTTAATAGCTGCCCTACGAATTGTACATGGCAAACACTCACCACAATGTCCAGCTTCATCTCCAGACCAACGACCTTGATCCGGATGCGAACATGATAACGTATTATGATAGTGTCCGTTCAAGAAGTCTTGATCTAAGCATGTTGTCATCATCTCTCCTTTAGTTAAAAACTGGAAAGGATTTATTAAAGTAATATCTAAACCAAGTTTTGTTATGAGTTGTTGCAATAGATCCATAAAATATGGATGTGTAGTGCGGGTACTTAAACTACCGAGACGCATAACTGTAAGAGGTATATTTAATGAAATAACTCCATTCTCAGGAATATATAAGTCAACATGATGATTCATCCCAGATGCAACAGCAATAGCATGTGCAAAAAACATTAATGAACGAGACCTCGTAGTGTCCTCTTTTCCATCTTGAACAGCAGCATAAAAACGGAAAAAGCATTTTTGTTTTACATTATAATAGGTAGACAACGAGCTTACAACATTATCTTGGTATTTCTTAACGCCTTTTCCACCGCCATAATGACTAATAAATAATGGTTTTTTACCTTCTTTAAGTAAATTAATCGCCCCGATGAAGGAGTCCAAGCCCCCTGACAACATACAAAACACATCTGTATCTATTTTCTTGACAGAGCGTCTATACCTATGTCGTCCTTTTCTATAATTGTATTCTTCATCTGTCAGAGGAATCCAGCTGCGGAAATGTAATATCCAATGATCTCCAGTAAGAAAGTTCAAGGCATCGGTAAGTATTTTCTTACAAGCTTCCCATTTCACCTCATCCTTTACTGGTATATATAATTCGAAATAGCGAGTCCATGCATCATTCTGATCTTTACGTTTTACTTTTCTATCGGCATAAAAAATCATCAATGATATATAGAATAGGTCAAGCGCATCATTTGAAAATCTACACGGAGTTATATAAGTTTGCTTTTTACCTCCTACACGTGGCTTCCAAAATGTATAACGAAAAAATGACGAATCATTAATATTAACTGTTGCAGAATTAGCAATCCTATAGCTATCTTTATCAGAGAGCGTAAAAACAAAGCAATTTCTCATTGTAACTCCTCCATTTGTTTATATGACACATCACATAGAGCTTCCAAAGCTCGATTGAAGTCGGAAGGGTTCATTCCTGTTCTAACCAATTTAGGAATTATACTATCAACAATACCATCAATATAATATTTTATATTCTTTTCCAATTCACGCAACTTTGTAGTGCTCGTACACTTCTTAAGTGCAGTTTGCTCGGATTGTAATATAAGTTTATCAAATATATAATGCTTCATCAAGCCTCCGATGAGTCTTTGTAGTAATTCTTCATTGAAACTATCCAACCTACTGAGATCAATATTCGGATCAGCTGCTACATCTGCAAACGTTTCTTGCAGTGCAATGTTGACTAATGAATCCTCTAAGTCATTGGGAACAGGAGTTATAAAGTTACATATATCGCGAAATATATCCTTTGTTGGTCGGTCATTGAATTGGATGCCAACTTCTTCTAATCTTTTACGAATTACATCTGGAGCTCCTGCGAAATAAGAATAGATTACACCAGCAGTATTCCTAACTTTTACAGCCTGACGCGTCGCATTAGTGTGTCCACCGAGAGCTTTCGTATAATTTCTTATAGCACTCTTAACATTACGTCCGTTTCTATTATTCATGGCTTTACTAATAGAACTACGAACGGTTCCCCAAGTAACTGGCTGTATAGGAGACTCTGAAGGTTCATTCTCCTCTGGGTTGTCTGAAGGCAGTTCTTGCTCCGGGACATTCTCAGGAGAATTATCTAATTCAGGTATTTCATCGGGATTATAATCCGATGGTAACAAAATATTTTTTTTCGGACCTTTATATAAGTTTGATGTTCCCATTATTTTAGTAATTTATTTAATTGAGAACCTCTCTCAATGGTTGATTTTAGTTTTTGGTTAGTCATAAGGTAAGCAATAAATTGCTTTGACTCTTCAGAATTAAGTTTTGATATAAAAGGAGTAAGTTGACCATAAGATGGCACGTCATACTGACTTGCTGGGATATTCATCAAATTATTCAATGCTTCAGGAATCATTCCTACTTTCACACTAAAATCAGCATAGGAACGCAGTACCTCAACATTCATTGTGGAACAATTTTCAATTATTGAAAATAATTCTGATGCAATAATAGCTTTTTCTCCTGGAGCAATACCTTCCACCAACTTCAATGCTTCTTGTCTATTTGTCTCAGTACCATCCGCCAAAGAATCATAACATCTTTTAGCAGTAGGGCTCAGTTGATCAAGGTTAGATTGGCCATATCTATTTTTTATGGAAGAAAAATATACATACTCTTCTAATTTGGCATCACCAATTCGAGTGTCATTATGTATCCATTCTTTTACCCAATCTTTGTCTTTCCAATTAAAAAAAGGATTATCATCATTTAATTGTTCACCATTTTCAAAGACTTTGAATTGTTCTCGATTCGTTGGTTTTATTACGGCTTTAAAAAATTCTGGATTAAAATATTCGGCAAGCATAAGCTTAGCAAGAATATTCCTATCCAAATCCACTTGTCTTGCTTTAGCTAAATTTAAACGCATATATAGCATATTCAAAAAGCGCTTACATTGCCGTGGATTACCATTTATACTTGGTGCTAAAACGGAAGAGATCTGTCGCGAAAGAGCCATTTCATCCCTACAAGAATCAGCTATTGAATTTGCCTTTGCATTAATGAGTTCCATCGTAAATTCTTCATCCGGCTTTAATGAACAAATTGCCGAAAGCAATTGATTAAAATCTTTTTTATCTTCAAGGCGTTTTTCTAATAGAAGACAAGAAAGATATTGATTAACCTCTGTACGATTGAGTTGTGGAATAGTTATTGGGTACTGTATTACTTTTTCAAGATACTCTTTCCCAATATCCAAATTGTTTCCAGGCACTTCTTTATATTTACTTTTAATAGCATACTGAATCAAGCGTTCATCTGCGCCGATGATGAAAGATGTTCCTTCTACAAAAAGGAATAAGCGCATAGCTTCAAATACTTCAAGTATGGTGTCTGGTTGACAGCGGTCTAATTCATCAATAAAAACGACCACATTTTCAACTTTACTCATTTCAAGCAAAGTCTTAAACTCATTCCTGAAATTTTTTACATCAGTACGAGTATTTTCCTCCTTTTTAAATTTTTCAAGTATCTCCTCTATTTGCTTGGTATCTATTCCCCCAGATGAGTTCTTGATAGATGCAAGGATACTACTAAGCGTCAGGTCTGCAAGAGCACCTATGCCACCTGCAATCAGGAAATCCATTCCCAATTTAACACCTTTGCTTATAATTTTCTTAAAATCTATCTTCTTGATAAGTTCCTTTGCTTTTTCAGCCACTTTTGGACCGAATCTTTTCTCATCGGCAAGGGCATCCAAGATAGTTCCACACAAGGAGGTTTTTGTATCTTCGTAGCCTTCAAATAACCAACCATTAAATTCAATACAAAGAGACTTCTGTTTTGATGTGCCATCCTTTCTCTTTCCTTTTTGATCGCATTCCTCAATCTTCTTTTTTGCGAGTCTCATTAAAGTAGATTTTCCACTACCCCAATCACCATATAAACCAATAGTAGAAGGGGATAGCTGTCGATTGGTCGCAATGTCCACAACCATATCTACCATATATCCAAAGTTCAGGTAGTCAATTTCAGTCTCTTTATCTGGCCACATATATTATTACTTTTTTATAGTCCAAAATCATTCGGTTCAAATTCAATGTTTATCCCATCTTTCTTCTTGTCATAGAAAATGATAGGGACATTGATAACCTCTGCCAGAAGGGCTTCTTGCTTATATGTAATAGATTTAATTTGAGCTGGTTTATCATTCAAGTATCCATCTATTCCTTGAGCTTCTTCCTCAATATTAGCCAAACGGCAAGTTGTATTGTATTCTTGTGCCAAATATGCCAAGATTGCTTCTTGGAATTTGAGTCCACAGTATGTTTTTGTATATACCAAATCCTTTACCCAAGCCTCAACCATTGGCTTATCAATAAGAGTAACAGCCTCTTTCATCTCCTGCAACTTAGTCCAAATTCTTTCAGTTGCATTAATCACTGCATTAGGTTGCCTTTCAGAATACCACATAATCCATTCAGGCAATGATTTACCTGGGAACTCCTGAATCAGTTCTGACATTTGGCCTACAACTGCGGGGCGAGTACCTTGAGCATTACTATTCACAAGATTAATAATCTGTGTGGTATACTTTGGGAAATAATATGCTTCTGCATTTGAAAGTTCCTCAACGGTCTGATTGTAAATCTTCTTTTTCATATTTTGACTACTATTAATGTAAATCCAATTGTT
>JAQVWR010000114.1 GCA_028709605.1 Proteiniphilum sp. | reverse complement strand
CAAACGCATCGTTGGTCACCCGTTTGGTCTCCCTGTCGAAGATGATCTTTCGGTTGAGACGCTGGGCTGCCACACCTAAGCAGAACACCTGGCTCAACGGAGCCGAGATCTCAAACGGAGAACGGGTCTTCTCTTTTCCCTGGCAGGCCAGCAGGAAGTTCGCAAAATGGTTCGACGGGCTCTGTGGCACCTCCGGCAGATGCTTCTCCATTTCCCGGGCTTTCTCATCGGGGATGATGCTCAGGGTGCTGCCGTGGGAGCCGCCCTTGAAGGTGAGTTCCCTGCTATAGATCTCCTTGCCGGGGTTCAGCTTTGCCGGTTGTATCTTACCGCCCGCCACCGAGGGGATGTTGGGATCGATCTCCGAGACACCGTATCCTTCCGGTACCACAGGGATATTGTCCAGTCCGTCGTACCAGGTGATTACCACCGGAGGCATATTGCCTCGTTTCGGAAATTTGAACTCGAGGGTACTCGACATCGGGAAAAAGTAGTCGTTATGCCCGCTCAGCCGCACCGGGTTCACCTCTTCCGGCAGTCCCAGGTCGAGAAACTGATGCGCCGTGTCGAGGATATGTGCCCCCCAGTCGCCCAGGGCCCCCATGCCGAAATCGTACCAGCAGCGCCACTGTCCATAGTGAAAATCCTTGTTGTAGTCGTGATGGTCGCGTGCCATGAGCCACAGATCCCAGTCCAGCGTTTCGGGTATCGGTTCTGCCGCGGGAAAACGCCGGATCTTCGGATCCCAGCCGTGCCAGCGGCGCGGGTTATTCATATGAGCGGTGATGGCCGTGACATCTTTGATGATACCCGCTTTTTTCCAAGCCTTAAATTGGAAGTAATTGGCCTCGGAGTGTCCCTGGTTACCCATTTGGGTCACCACACGGGGATATTTCTTCACCGCCTTGAGCAGCAGCTCCGACTCATGAAAAGTCCGGGTCAGCGGTTTCTCCACATAGACATGCTTTCCTTCGGCCATCGACATCATCACTGCCGGGAAGTGAGCAAAGTCGGGTGTAGCAATAGCTACCGCCTCGATCTCATTGCCCATTTTGTCGAACATCTCCCGGAAATCCTTGAACCGTTTTGCGTTGGGAAATTTGGCCAGTGTATTTTGGGTATGTTCTGCACCCAGGTCCACATCGCAAAGGGCCACCACGTTGGCCAGTCCTGTTTTGTCGAAATCGTTGATGATCTCCCATCCCCGGTTGCCGATGCCGATATGTGCCAGATTCACCTTTTTGTTGGCACCATGCACCCTGTTATAGCTGGCCGCGCTGCTGTACGTATGAATGCCACCCAGTGCCAGTCCCGCCGAGGCCAGTGCCGCATTTCTGATAAAATCTCGTCTTGTTGTCATGATCATATTCCTTCTTCATTCTTCTTTCAAGCAGATGAAATCCCCCGCTTCAGGTCAGCCTGCGACAAACAGGGATGCAGAGAGCCGAGAGAGTCATGCACTCTTTTGTGCAATTCCCTCCGTTCCGTTTGCAGCTCGCTACACGTCATAGGTGGTGGATGCCGTATGTCCGCCGTGTCCGGTCCAGTCGGTATGGAAGAACTGCCCGCGGGGAGCGTCGAGCCGTTCATACTGATGGGCTCCGAAATAGTCACGTTGCGCCTGGAGCAGGTTCGCCGGCAGCCGTTCACTGCGAAAGCCGTCGAAGTAGTTGAGTGCCGAGGTAAGTGCGGGTACCGGTATGCCGTTCATCAGTGCAGTGGCACAGACCCTGCGCCAGCTCTCCTGCGCCTCTTCCACCGCCTGTTTGAAGAAGGGGTCGAGCAGCAGGTTCTCCAGGGCCGGGTTGTGGTCGAACGCCTTCTTGATATCCCCCAGGAAGCGGGAGCGGATGATGCATCCGCCACGCCACATCAGGGCGATGCCCCCGTAATTGAGGGTCCAGCCATACTCCTTCGCCGCTTCCATCATCAGGTCATATCCCTGTGCGTAGGAGATGATCTTGGCAGCATATATTGCTTTTTCCAGGTCATCGATAAACGGCTGCTTCTCTCCGTCAAAAGCAGGTTGCTTGCCGGTAATCGCCTTTGAGGCTTTCACTCTCAGCTCCTTCTGTGCCGAGAGGCAGCGGGAGAAAACCGACTCGCCGATCAGCGTGAGCGGGATGCCCAAGTCGAGTGCCGACACGGCAGTCCACTTGCCGGTACCTTTCTGTCCGGCCATATCGAGAATCTTTTCCACCAGCGGCGATCCGTCTTCATCGCGGTAAGCCAGAATATCGGAAGTGATCTCGATCAGATAGGAGTCGAGCACCCCCCGGTTCCATTTTCTGAATACCTCGTGCTGTGCGAAGGCATCCATCCCCAGCAGATCCTTCATCAGGTGATAGGCTTCGTTGATGATCTGCATATCGCCATATTCAATGCCGTTGTGCACCATCTTTACAAAATGTCCGGCACCGTTCTCCCCCACCCAGTCACAGCAGGGCACGCCGCCGTCGACCTTGGCCGAGACAGCCTGGAAGATCTCCTTCACACGGGGCCAAGCTTCGGGTGATCCGCCCGGCATCAGAGAAGGACCCTTCAGGGCGCCCTCTTCACCGCCGGAGACACCCGTACCGACGTAGAGGAGCCCCTTGCTTTCCACATATTTTGTCCGGCGGATGGTGTCGGGAAAGTAGCTGTTCCCCCCGTCGATGAGAATATCTCCCGGCTCGAGCAGGGGCAGCAGCCGCTCGATAAAATCATCCACCGGCTTACCAGCCTTGACCAGCATCATTACCTTACGGGGACGCTCAATGGATGCGACAAACTCTTCCAACGAATGAGCTCCGATGAAATTTTTCCCTTTGCCCCGCCCGGCTAGAAAATCGTCCACTTTGGCCACTGTCCGGTTAAAAACAGCCACGGTATAACCTTTACTCTCCATGTTCAGGACCAGATTCTCGCCCATAACGGCCAGTCCGATCAAACCAATATCTGCTTTTTCTTTCATTTTCCCATATATTATGCTTATCTCTTCACGCGGGCGTTACCCTTCCAGATGCTCCAGATCACCTCCTCATCAGCCGGCTGTGCATAGTCGGTCAAAAAGGTGGTGGCCAGCGCGCCGCTGGCCCAGGCAAACTGGATCCACTTTGCCGGATCCATCTCCCTGAGGATGCTATAGAGCAGTCCTCCCACAAAGCCGTCACCACCCCCGATGCGGTCGAGGACCGTGATCCGGCGCAGGGGAGCTTCGTGCCAGTTGCCATTCTCATAAACAATAGCGCCCCAGAGATGTTCATTGGCGCTGATCACTTCGCGCAGGGTGTTTGCGAAGACAGAGACATTGGGGAATGCCTTCCCGGCGTTGCGTATCATCCCCTTAAATGCATCGAGTCTGTCGCCGATATTTTCACCTCCTGCTTGGGGGCCCTCAATTCCCAGGCAGAGCTGGAAATCCTCCTCGTTACCGATCAGGATATCGGAGAGGGAAGCAATCCCGGTGAAGGCCTCTCTCAGCTCCTTCTCTCTTCCCTTCCAGAAGGAAGCCCGGTAGTTCAGGTCGAACGAGATGAGCGTACCCTCTTTTTTGGCATAGCGGGCCATCTCCAGGCAGAAACGACCGGTCTCGGGGGAGAGGGCGGCAATCAGGCCTGAGAGGTGCACGATCTGCACCCCCTCTCTTCTCAAGATACGCTCCATGTCGAAATCCTTCACGTTGAGCGTCCGTCCCACCTCGCCGGCACGGTCGTTCAGTACGCGGGGGCCCCGCAACCCGAAGCCGCTGTCGGCAATGTTGAATTGATGGCGGTAGCCCCAGGGGCCGTCCTGGGGCACCTCCGGCCCTTCATAGTCCATATTCCGTGCTCTGAGATCCGCTTTAATGAAAGCTGCTATGGGACTATCCTTCACGAATGCCGTGAGCACCTTCACCGGCAGCCCCAGGTAGGAAGAGATACTTGCCACATTGGTCTCGGCACTGGTAGCCTGCATCCGGAACATGTTCGTGCTCTGCACCGGCTGTGCATCCACCGGCGTGATGCGTACCCCCATGCTGGTAGGTACCAGCAGGGCATATTTACAATTTTGTTTTAATTTGAGCGACATGATTGATTGATTTGTTGATTCAATGTTTAGCTGAAAGCTAAATACTAAACGAATCGAACCCGCCATCGACAATGGCAACCGTTCCGGTCACAAAGCGGGAAGCGTCGCTGACCAGATAATGAAGCGTACCCAACAGATCATCCGGATTGCCAAAGCGACGAAAAG
>JAQVWR010000113.1 GCA_028709605.1 Proteiniphilum sp. | reverse complement strand
ACCTGTTCACGCTGTTGCGGGTGGTCTCCACGCCGGAGGTGGTGCAACACTTCGACGATCAGTGGAACCGATGTGAGATTCGTTACGGCGACCTGAAAAAACAGCTTGCCGCGGACATCATCAGCGTGACCGCACCGATCCGTGAGCGGATGCTGGAGATCGAAAAGGATGAGGCCTATCTGCGCCGGGTGACTCAGGAAGGTGTGGAGCGGGCGCGTGAGAGTGCTTCCAGGACGATCCGTGATGTGCGGGAGATCGTCGGTTTCAAGAAATTTTAAACAAACAAGATAAGGAATAGCGGGATGAGGGGATCATTCCGCTTTTTTTAAACTTTTCCCGTTACGGATTGTTCACCTCATTAAGAGGACCAAGAAGCGACCCGTTTATGCTGACATTTCAACCGATTACCCTACAGGACAGAGATATGATCAATACCTGTCTCGCCAGGCAGAACTACAGGTCATCAGACCTTTGTTTCACCAATCTTTTTTGCTGGAGATCCAAATTCGATACACAGTTTGCCGTGGACGATGGATGGCTTTTTATCCGTTTCAGGGATAACAACGGCCGCAATTCCTATCTGAAGCCCATTGGAGAAGGGAATATCAAAGAGGGCGTGGAGAGGATACTGGATGATCACAAACCGTTTGACACTGTTTTTCAGATGCGGGGTCTCACCCGCGAGATGACCGGTGAGATTGAGAAGGCGATGCCCGGCCTGTTCGACTATCAGCTGAACCGGTCGGTCTCCGACTATCTCTACACGACCGAGAAGCTGACCCGGCTGAAGGGCAAAAAGTTGCAGAGCAAACGCAATCACATCAACCGGTTCGTCAGGGAGAACAACTGGGAGTACAAGTCACTGACCGGTAACCCGGCACTGGTGAAAGAGTGCAAGGCTATGCTCGATGCATGGATGGAGATCAACGGCGAAGAGAAGGATCCTACGTTGCTCTATGATGATCGTGCCACCACGTTGATGCTCGATCATTTTGAGTCCCTCCGGTTACGGGGAAGTCTCATCTGCGTGGACCGGCGGATCGTCGCCTTCACCATCGGTGAGCCGCTCACCGAAGATACCATGATCGTGCATGTAGAGAAGGCGTTCACCACGATCCATGGGGCTTACACGATCATCAACCAGCAGTTTGTGGAACATGAGACAGCCGGGTTCACCTATATCAACCGGGAGGAGGATATGGGGATCGAGAACTTGCGTAAGGCGAAGCTCTCCTATCAGCCCGATATTTTGCTGGAGAAGTTTAACGCACGGCTCAGGCATTCCGGATCATGATACGGTTCGCCGACGACACCACCAGAGACCAGGTGCAGCAGATGTGGAAAACCTGCTTCCGCGACCCGGACGACTATATGGAGGTCTACTTCCGCCACCAGTACCGCGACGAGCAGACGCTGGTGTATATCGACGGGGGCAGGGCTGTGGCTTCACTACAGATGCTTCCCTATGCCTTCACGTTCCATGGCGCAGAGATACCGGTGCTTTATCTCTCCGGGGTGTGTACCCTCCCGGAGGCACGGAGAAAGGGGTTTATGCATCAGTTGCTGTTGCGCAGCTTTGAGGTGGCCCGGCATCGGAATGTTCCGCTGATGCTGCTGGTGCCACAGGAGGAGTGGCTGCTGGACTTCTACGCAAAATACGGCTTTGCGCAGACCTTCGATGCGGGCAGGGAGCCGCTCCCCTCGCTGAAAACACTGCTGGATGCCCATTCGGGTGATCTGCATGCTGCCTACCGGGCGTTCAACGCCCTCTTCCGGCAGCGGGATATGACCCTGCAGAAGTCGTTCGATGATTTCCGGGCCATGGTTGAGGAGGCAACCCTGTATGACTTCCCGCCCAAAACAAACCTTACCGGTATGGCACGCCTGCTGGATGTTGAGCGTCTGCTTGCTCTCTTTGCCGCGCGTCATGAAGAGGCCTGCTTTTCACTGAGGGTGGAAGACAGGCAGCTGAAAGAGAATAACGGCCTCTTTACCGTCGCCGGAGGTGTTGCCGCAAAGGCGGGTAAACAGACTGAGCCCTCTCTGCATCTTCTTGTTAACGAGCTGGTTCAGTATCTTTTCGGATATCACACCCATGTGCAGGAAGAGCCTATTCGCTCAATTTTCCCGGAAAAAATAGCGTCCATGGGATATATGCTGGAATGATTTTCGGCATCCGACAAAATAGCGAGATGTTTGTTTCTTTAATTCCCGCTGAAGATTTACCTTTACAGTTGCAAAATAATGAATGGCAACCGACAAGAGACTCCATCCAAAGAATAAAGATCCTTTGAAAATTCGGAAGAAGGTTGGCTGGAACTGATTGAAGAGCAAAAAAGGATTTGACGTATGAATAATAATCCATTTGAAACACACCATATTTGCGAGAGAACCCTTGTCCTTCGTCTTGTGAATGACGATGAAGAGGCTTTTAGTGAATTGTATGCCAGCTATAAGGACCGATTGATCTATTTCGCGATGAGATTTGTGAAATCCAGGGAATTTGCGGAAGATATTTTTCAGGATGTGTTCTCGGTCATCTGGCAATCCCGTCATTTTATCAATCCGGACAATTCTTTTTCATCATATGTGTATACCATGGTCAAGAACAGGGTGTTGAACATGTTGAGGGGAATAGCGTGCGAGAAAAAAGTCCTGCAGGCCATTCTTTCGGAAGCGATCGACTACAATGATGAAACAAGCCGGCATATGCAATACAATGAATTAAATGAAATAATTGAAAAAGCTGTAAACCGCCTTACACCACGACAGAGAGAGATCTTCCGGATGAGCAGGGAAGAGCATCTGTCGCACCGTGAAATCGCGCAACAATTGAACCTCTCCAACAATACCGTGCAGGAACATATCACGCTGGCTTTAAAATCCATAAGAAGCTATCTGGCAAAATATCCCGGAAGCTTCGCCGATCTGTTGTTGATCCTAATCTGTTTAAAAATCTAAAATTAAGTTAACGCTCCCCCTGTTTTATGCGTCTCAAGTGTAATATTCATATACAGGAATACATTTTACGCATTCTTTGGAATGTTCATGAAAGAAAATAAAGATAAGAGTACCGCAATTCATCGTTTTCTGAATGGAACGTATACAGTAGACGAGGCGTATATTTTTTTGGGAGAGATAAAAGATCCCGATACGAATAATATTGTTGAGGATACTGCTTGCAGCCTCTGGGAGGAATCGCAGTTCATCGAAAAAACCGACGATTCGCTGCAGAAGCAATATAAGGAAGAAGCTTACACGCTCTTAAAAAATATTGCAAAAAAGAAAAGAAGGTCCCTCAAGCCTTTACTTGTAGCAGCAGGAAGCATTGCAGCCGTGATAGCGGTCATCTTTTCCCTGTTTCGATTATATAAAGGTGTTTCGGAACAGGATCTTCACTATGAATATGTGGAGACCACATACGGGGAAAGAAAAGAGGTTGCTTTACCGGATGGATCAAGGGTTACCCTCAATTCCCGATCCCGGTTGCGTTATCCTGCAAAATTCTCCCGACAGACACGGGAAGTGATGCTTCAGGGGGAAGCTTTTTTCGATGTTGCCAAGGATCCCGACCGTCAGTTTGTGGTGACTGCCGGGCAATTTTGTGTGAAGGTTTTGGGTACGGCGTTCAATATTAAATCATACGATCATGATGAAATCACCTCTGTGAAGGTGGATAGGGGTAAGGTGCAGATTGAAATGCCGGAGGCAACCATGCGGCTTTCGGCTCAGGAGCGGCTGGAGGTGAATGCCCTGCGGGGTACGATCAAAAAACAGCAGGATTTGCATGAAACGGCCGGTTGGAGAAAAGGATGCCTGCATTTTGACGGGACTCCGGTTCAGGATGTAGCCAGAGAGCTGGAAAGAGAATACAATTGTTCGATCATCTTCCAGGAGGGGCAGGAGTTTAACAACCTTATTTCGGGGGAGCATGATAATCAAAGCCTCGAGTCCGTTCTGCAGTCACTTGGATATATTTCAGGGATCAAATACAAGAAAGACAACCATCGGATACTTTTATATAAATAACGTAACAAAAAAAGAGATGCCTATGAAGAAAACGTCCATTCCTTAAATTTTATCTTTTTTTATCCTAAAAAAAAGAGCAGCCCTAAATGCGGCTGCTCAAGGTGATCCTACAAAACAACCCTACTGCTTGCATCATATGGTTGTTTGTGGTAATCAGTTTAACAATCTCACTAAAATCATTAAACTTTACAAAG
>JAQVWR010000112.1:2514-4224 GCA_028709605.1 Proteiniphilum sp. | reverse complement strand
CTCCTGCCACAGGTTTTAGGGACGGATAAACTTGGAGAGCTGCTTCTCCTCGGAGAAGAGGATCGCCGTGTTGATCAGGGCCAGATGGGAGTAAGCCTGTGGAAAATTGCCCAGCTGCCGCTTGGTTTTAAAATCCAAATCTTCGCTGTAAAGGCCCACATGGTTGGAGTAAGAGATCATCTTCTCAAAGATCTCCCTTGCTTCCTCCCGCTCACCGATGATGAAGAGCGCCTCAATCAGCCAAAAGGTGCAGATGGTGAATGAGGAAGAAGGCAGCCCGAAATCATCCTCAGACTTATAGCGGTACATCAATCCCTCGTGATAAAGGTTTTCCCGGATCGCCTTCACCGTCTTCACATAGCGTTCATTGTCCGGCTCAATGAAACCATAAAACTGCATCAGGAGCAGAGAAGAGTCGTAATCGGTGTTATCATACGCCTGCGTGAAACATTGCAGTTCTTCGTTCCATCCTTTTTCATGCACCTCGGCCTTGATGAGATCCGCCTCATGGCGCCATTTCGCAGCATAGCTGTCTCGCTGCAACAGCTCCGCAATCAGCGATGCCCTGTCGACAGCCACCCAGCTCATCACTTTTGAAAAGACAAAATGCTTCTCTCTGGTGCGAAACTCCCAGATACTTCTGTCCGGCTTGCGCCAGGAAGCCATCACCGACCGGACAAGGTTCTTGATGATCTCCCAGATCTCCTCCACCTCATCGAGCGTACCGGGAAAATAGAGGTAATATTTATAGATCACATCCAGCAGGTACCCGACAGAGTCGTTCTGTTCCTGATCATATGCGGCATTTCCGATCCGTACCGGGCGGGAGTTTTCATAGCCGCTCAAATGATCCAGCGTCTCCTCGGTAAGTTCTCTTTCGCCGCGTATGCCATACATGATCTGTATTTTCTCCTCGCGCGACTTCATAATATGCTTCACAAAGCCGATAAACCGAGCAGCGGCCGTCTTCTGCTTCATAAAGAGCAGGGTATCTATAGACATGGAGGCATCGCGCAACCAGCAAAACCGGTAATCCCAGTTCCGTGTTTCGCCGATGCTCTCCGGCAGGCTGGTGGTTACGGCAGCCAGCATGGCCCCCGTGTTCTGGTACGACAACAGCTTCAACACCAGCAGGCTGCGCTTAATCATACTGTCATACTGCAGATAATCTCTGGAACGGTTTACAAAATTGAACCAATACACTTTCGTACGCTCATATTCCAAAAGTACACGGTTGGTATCTACCGTAATCAGCTTCTGGTTATACGACAGCAGAAAAAAGTGGTGCTCCGTAAGTTCTATCTCTTCCCGGTTGAGCACCTTGTCGAAATCCATGCTGGTGTAAAGGTAGATCTTATCTTCCGAGTCTTCTACAGAACAGGTCTTGATGTAGTTTCCTACTATTTCGTGCTTCACCTCTTCGCGGGCATAATTAATTTTCGGGTCATAGATGACCCTTACCACGGGCTTTCCCTTCGTGACACGTATATACCGGTGAATCTCAGGCGGCATGTAATAACGCAACTCGGAGGTCCTGTACCGGGGCATGTAGTCAAACAGGATGAATCCGTTTTCCGGCGATTCGAACCTCGTCAGAAGTATATTGGTGTTGCCGTGATACTCTTGCCTGATGGCATACTCTTCCGACACCTCAAAATGGAAGCTGCCGCCCTTTTCCTCATCGAGCAACTTCGCAAAAATGGAGGGCGA
>JAQVWR010000112.1:0-2414 GCA_028709605.1 Proteiniphilum sp. | reverse complement strand
GACCGGGACCCATCGATTATCGATTCGCTAGTCCCCTTACCGTCAGTTCGCCGCGGAGAGCAACCGGCATAAGCCGGTTTACCTCGGCCGGCGTCTTCCCCTGCCCAAACAGGATCATCAGCTTGGCCAGCGCTGCCTCGGTCGTAATGTCGTAACCGCTGATCACCCCGATCTTCTCCAGCCGCTGTCCGTTCTCGTAGCGATGCATCTCTACCGAGCCATAGAGGCATTGAGTCACATTGACCACCACGATACCACGCGCTACCGCTTCATGCATCATGTCCATGAACCAGGGATTGATGGGCGAGTTGCCGGTGCCATAGGCCTCCAGCACCACCCCCCTCAGCCCCGGCACGGTGAGGTGTGCCCGCACCGCTTCCCGGCTGATACCGGGGAACAGCTTCATGATCACCATGTTCCGGTCCATCTTATAATTGAAGCAGACAGGCAGGTTATAGTCGGGAGGCAGTATGAACCGGTGATTGTACCGGATATCAAGACCCGTTTCCGCCAGACAGGGGTAATTGGGGCTGTTGAAGGCGCTGAAGTTATCGGCATTCACCTTCGTCGTACGGTTACCGCGCATCAGGAGGTTCTGCATATAAATGCACAACTCCGGCACCACAGGGTACCCGTCGGCGTCCTTGTCGGCCGCGATCTCCAACGCCGTGATCAGGTTTTCTTTCCCGTCGGTGCGCAGCTTTCCGATGGGGAGCTGCGAGCCGGTGAGGATCACCGGTTTGGTCAGGTTCTCCAGCATAAAGCTCAGCGCAGAAGCCGTATAAGCCATCGTGTCGGTTCCATGCAGGATCACAAAGCCGTCATACCGGTCGTAATGTTCCTCAATAACATGTACCATCTGCCGCCATTTTTCGAGCGAGACATCCGATGAGTCGATAGGCGGATCAAACAGTTGTGTGTCCACGTTGAAGTTGAGCCGTTTGATTTCCGGCATATTGGAGCGCAGATGGCTGAAGTTGAACGGCTCCAGCGCACCGGTCTCAGGGTTCTCCACCATCCCGATGGTACCTCCGGTATAGATCAGCAATACGTTTGCGTTTGTATCTATCATAGCGGGAAATTTTGCCACAAATGTAGCAATTTGTATGGGAATATCTTTCTTTTTGTTATGGATTTTTTTCATGATGGATGGCAGAGCGAGAGAAATTTTTCTATCATATTTTTTTGTATCTTTGCGGTCAGGTTAATCAATCAGACAAAGAATCGATCATCATCAAAATAAACAGAGAACTATGCAAACAATGGACTCATTCAATTTTGCCGGTAAAAAGGCATTCGTTCGCGTGGATTTCAACGTGCCACTCAACGAGAACTTCCACATCACGGACGACACACGCATCCGCGCTGCGGTTCCCACACTGAAAAAGATCCTGAAAGATGGCGGCAGCGCGATCATCGGATCGCACCTGGGGCGGCCAAAAGGAGCGACGGATCAATTTTCCCTCCGCCATATCCTGCCCCGCGTATCCGAATTGCTGGGTGTGGATGTGCAGTTTGCCGGTGACTGCATCGGTGCAGAGACCGAAGCCAAGGCTGCAGCCCTGCGCCCGGGTGAGGCGTTGTTGCTCGAGAACCTCCGCTTCTATGCCGAGGAGGAGGGCAAGCCCCGCGGCCTGGCTGCCGATGCTTCGGAAGAGGAGACTGTCCGGGCGAAGAAAGAGGTGAAGGAGTCGCAGAAGGAGTTCACCAAAAAGCTGGCCTCCTATGCCACTGTCTATGTCAACGATGCCTTCGGCACCGCACACCGTGCCCATGCCTCTACGGCACTGATCGCCGATCATTTCGATGCGGAGCACAAGCTGTTCGGCTACCTTTTACAGAACGAGATCACAGCGGTAGAGAAGGTGATGAAGGATACAGAGCGACCCTTCACGGCCATCATGGGCGGCTCGAAAGTATCGACCAAGATCGAGATCATCCGCAACCTGCTGGACAAGGTAGATAACCTGATTCTGGCAGGCGGCATGACCTACACCTTCGCCAAGGCCTTCGGCGGCAAGATCGGCGACTCCATCGTGGAGAACGATAAGCTGGAGCTGGCCCGTGAGCTGGTAGAGATGGCGAAAGCCAAGGGGGTCAACCTGGTGCTGCCCACCGATACCAAGATTGCCGACAGCTTCAGCAATGATGCCAGGAGCGGCTTTTCCGCTGTCGGGGAGGTTCCCGACGGATGGGAAGGCCTCGACATCGGCCCCGACTCGGAGAAAGCATTCGCCGAGGTGATCAAAAATTCCAAGACCATCCTCTGGAACGGCCCGGTGGGCGTGTTTGAGTTCGACAACTTCGACAAGGGATCGCGCGCCGTCTCCAACGCGATTGTGGAAGCCACTAAAAAAGGAGCCTTCTCCTTAGTGGGCGGCGGCGACTCAGTGGCCTGCGTAAACAAGTTCGGC
>JAQVWR010000111.1:2393-4256 GCA_028709605.1 Proteiniphilum sp. | reverse complement strand
GCACTGGTGATGGGCGGTGCACAAGGCGGCATCAGCGGCACCGGCAACTATATCGGCCGTTCGCTGGTGGGCGTAATCGACGAATACAACAGCGGCAACCTCGAAAAAGCGGTTGCCCATCAGAATTTCGCACAGGAGGTGATCAACGTCATTGCCCGCTACAGGGGGAACATCGTTTCCGGCAAGCGAATCATGAAGCTGATCGGGCTCGACCTGGGCATCAACCGCACTCCCTTCCAAAACATAACCGACGAGGAGGAGGCAATCATCCGGAAAGAACTGGAAGCAATCGGATTCTTTACACAGTGCAACCGATTGTAATCCATCTGCCCGGATGCTCGTCAGGCTGCTTAGTCGAACATCTTCCTGAACTTGTTGAAGACGCTCTTGCGGGCAGTGGCCGAAGGAACAAAATTATCCGACCGCCCCATCTCCTCCAGCTGTTTGCGTTCTTTGTCGCTGAGGTTCTCCGGCACATAGACGTTCACGTTGATCAGCTCATCGCCCCGTCCGTAACCGTTCACCGATGGCAGGCCCTTGTTGCGCAGCCGGAGCACTTTGCCCGGCTGTGTCCCCGGTTCGATCCTCACCTTAGCCATCCCGTCGATGGTAGGTACCTCCACGGTACCCCCCAGGGCAGCTGTGGGGAAGGTGAGAAACAGATTGTAGATGACATCGTTCTCATCGCGGATCAGGTTGGGGTCCTGCTCCTCCTCGATCACGATCAGCAGGTCGCCGTTCACCCCTCCCCTGCGGGCAGCATTGCCTTTGCCCGACATGGAAAGCTGCATCCCTTCGGCCACGCCGGCAGGGATCCTGATAGGAATCACCTCTTCCTCGCGCACGATCCCCTCTCCGTTGCAATGAGGGCACTTCTTTGAAATCGATTGGCCGTCGCCATTACAGGTGGGACAGGTGGAGGAGGTCTGCATCTGTCCCAGGATGGTGTTGGTCACGCGGGTCACCACACCCGATCCGTTACAGGTGGGACAGGTAGAGACAGATGTGCCATGCTCGGAGCCGTTGCCGTTGCAATAGGGGCAGGAGACATACTTTTTCACTCTGATCTTTTTCTCCACGCCATTGAGGATCTCCTTGAGCGAGAGCTTCACCTTCACCCGCAGATCAGAGCCACGGTTCACCCTCCTGCCACGCTGGCTGCCGCCAAAGCCGCCGAAACCGCCGAAGCCGCCAAAATGACCACCAAAGATGTCACCGAACTGCGAGAAGATATCATCCATCGACATGCCGCCACTGAAGCCGCCCGAAGCAGCTCCTCCCACGCCGGCATGACCGAACTGGTCGTACCGTGCCCGCTTGTTCTCATCGCTGAGCACCTCATACGCCTCGGCTGCCTCCTTAAACTTCTCTTCCGCCTCCTTATCCCCCGGATTCTTGTCGGGGTGAAACCGGATGGCTTTCTTTCGATAGGCTTTCTTGATCTCCTCGGCAGTGGCGTTCCTGGGTACCTCCAGTATCTCGTAATAATCTCTTTTTCCAGCCATCTTATTCCCCCACAATCACTTTTGGAAACCGAATAATCTTCTCATTCAGCTCGTATCCCTTTTGTATGCAATCGATCACCAGCCCTTTTTGTGCCTCTTCCTGAGCCGGAATAGTGGTCACAGCCTCAAAACGGTCGGCATCGAACGGCTGGCCGACGGCTTCCATCTCTTTCACCCCATGTTGCCCGAGAAACGAGATAAACTTGGCATAGATCAGATCCATCCCTTCCAGCATGGCATCCCTGTCTTGCGCCACATGGAGTGAGTTCATTGCCCGTTCAAAGTCATCCACCAGGCCAATGATATCCAGCAGCACCCTTTCACCGCCGTTCTTAATTAAATCGGCCTTCTCTTTCAG
>JAQVWR010000111.1:0-2293 GCA_028709605.1 Proteiniphilum sp. | reverse complement strand
ACATCCGTCGCATGTGACAGATAGATATCATACAGCATAGTCCCCTTCTGATAATATTTGTCAATAATCGTACCGGGATTCATACAAAACGACTTTCCATCAAGCCACAAATGTAATATAAAATCTTATAATCGGAAAGCACCGAACCGCGATAACTGCTGAGAGGCGGGAGTGATCAACGGGAAGAGTGATAATGTTAAAAATTTAGAATCGGATTCTACCTGGTACAAAAAGAGATATATTTGCATCCGATGAAAAGGAGTAAGCATAATCATCTGAAATGGTTTTCCTTCGTACTGTTTGCATTATATGTGAGCAGCACCGTGATTTTCACCCACGCGCATGTCATCAACAAAACCATCTATCTGCACTCCCATCCGTTTAAATTTGGAGAGCGGGCGCAACATCAGCATTCCGAGAATGAGTACCAACTGCTCGATCTGATTTTCAGTACCACCTTCACTCCTGACATTATTCCGGAGATCAACCTGACGGAAACGGATCATCCCGTTCCTATTTTTTATCCGGAATTCTACGAAGCACTACACCTCCTTCAACCTGCCACCATCCTGCAGTTACGGGCTCCTCCCGCAGCTGCCTGATTTTTTTCCGCCCTTTTATTTCTCATCCATCCTCCACACGTATAAATGATTCTGTTTATACAGGGAGTACTTTATTTACATCCGACAAAAAACAACAAAATGAAGTTATTTTTCACCCTCATGCTGTCTATCTGTGTCGTTCATATCTATGCACAGTCAGACGGAGATACACCCCGGCGAACCGATGCCCATATATACGGTCATGTACTGGATCAAAAAACCGGTGAACATATGCCCTTTGTCACACTCAGGTTAAAGGGTACCACCATCGGCATTACTACCGACGCCACCGGACACTATTTTCTCAGGAACCTGCCGGTGGGCGAGTTCACGCTGGAGGCATCCATGATCGGGTTCAGAACCGTCAGCCGGCAGGTCACCATCGAACCCCAAAAGACCCTTGAGATTGATTTTGAGCTCGAGGAAGAAAGCGTATCGCTCGATCCCGTAGTGGTGTCGGCCAACAGAAACGAAACCACACGCCGCATGGCACCTTCTCTGGTGAGCGTACTCAATATGCAGACGCTCGAGGTGACCAACTCCAAAATGCTCGCCGACGGGCTGAAGTTCCAGCCGGGACTGCGGGTAGAGAACAACTGTCAGAACTGTGGCACCACGCAGGTGCGCATCAACGGCATGGAAGGCTCCTACTCACAGATTCTGATCGACTCCCGTCCCTTGATCGGTACCTTGGCGGGAATATACGGGCTGGAACAGATCCCGGCCAACATGATCGAGCGCATCGAAGTGGTGCGCGGTGGCGGGTCGGCCCTCTTCGGAGCCAATGCTATCGGAGGCACGATCAACATCATTACCCGGGAGCCGATCCGCAACACCGGTGAATTCTCCCATACGTTTACCTCCATTGACGGCAGCGGGCCACTGGAGAACAACACCTCCTTCAACGCAACAATGGTGACCGACAACCGCAACGCAGGCATCATGGTCTACGGACAGCACCGACTGAGAAACGGTTTTGACATGGATGACGACGGATTTACAGAGCTGCCACGGCTGAAAAACCGTTCACTGGGCTTTCGCTCATTCCTCAAGAGCGGTGTCTACTCTATGCTGACACTCGAATACCGGAACATGCATGAGTTCCGCCGCGGCGGCGACCGGTTCGACCTGCAACCCTTTGAGAGCTATATCACCGAACAGCTGGAACATTACATCAACAGCGGGTCACTCAGGTACGACCAATATTCTCCCGATCAGCGAAGACATGTCACGCTCTATGCAGCCGCACAACATACCGACCGTAACAGCTATTACGGTGCGGGTGAACCCTATAGCGACAACATCCCGGAGTGGCGCCCCGACATGACGGAGGAGGAGGCGGAGCGGATCAACGCCATCCTGGCGAACAACATCCTCCGCAAGAACTCCTTCGGCCACACCACGGAGCTTACCTACCAGGCAGGCGGGCATTACCTCTTCTCTTTCGGGCAACTCTGGTTTATGCCGGCCGACCTCACAGCAGGGGTGGAGTTTATGGGAAGCAAGCTGGACGACGTGAGCAGCTATCGTGAGCTGAGTATTTCACAGCACAGCAAAACGGCCAGTGCCTTTTTACAGAATGAGTGGAAGACGGAGATGTGGAGCATCCTGCTGGGTGGGAGGATCGACAAACACAACCTGTTGGAGCGGGCCATCTTCAGCCCCCGCCTCAACCTGCGCTACAACCCTGC